>NZ_JBNNPF010000013.1:132572-173154 GCF_050275515.1 Streptomyces sp. NPDC004126
CCGAGGTCGAGCAGTGCTCGAACATGGTCGTCGGCAACGGCAAGGTGTACCTGCCGTCGTACGAGCACCAGGGCGCGGCCCCCGCGTCGTTGTCCCCGCAGAGAGCCGGAACCGAACAGCAGGGGGTGTCCCATGGGCCGCGTGGTACTGGAGCGTTTCCCGGCGGGAAGTCCGCGCGGGAGCTGGCCCGCGGAGGAGTACGCGGCGCAGCGGATGCGCGAGGGCGTGCCGGCGGAGGTGGTGATGGACCTGGCCACCGACGCGTTCCTGGTCGTGATCCGGCAGCGGGAGGCACATTCCGGTCACTGAGTCCGCGCTGTGCGGACCAGTGTCCGCACGCCCCTTGGCCTCGTCGCCCCGCAGCCCCACACTGACCCGATGACGCAGCGTGTGGACCTGGCGACGGTGATGGACCGCCTCGCCATCGACGAGGTGGTCTCGGGGTACGCGGCGGCCGTCGACGACGGGGACTGGGCCGCCTACCGGGCCCTGTTCACGCCGTCCGGACGGGCCGACTACAGCTCGGCGGGCGGGGTCGAGGGCCCGGCGGCGGAGGTCGCCGCCTGGCTCGCGGAGACCATGAAGCTGTTCCCGGTGCGCCAGCACCTGATCGTCAACCGGGTGATCCGGCTGGAGGACCGGGGCGGCTGGCCCGGGGACTCGGCGGGGGTCCGGGCGGACTTCCTGAACCCGATGCGGCTGGCCGGCCCCGACGACGCGGGCACGGCCCCCAACTTCGTCGCGGCCGGGCGCTACTCCTTCGCCCTCGCCCGCACCCCGGACGGCTGGCGTCTCACGGGGGTCACGGTCCACGAGAAGTGGCGCCACATGCCGGCCTGAGCCGCCCCCCCCTGGGCCCCGGGCCGCGCCCGGCCGGGGGCGGTCCCACACTGGAAGCGGAGGCGCGTGATGCTGCTCGCGAAGCGGACCCGGCGGTGGCGTGCGGCGGCCGCGGTCGCCGCCGGCGCGCTGCCCTGCCTCGCCTTCCCCGCGCCGGGGCTGTGGTGGTCCGCGTACCTCGTCCTCGTGCCCTGGATGCTGCTGCTGCGCTCCGCCCCCACCGGGCGGCGCGCCGCGCTGGAGGGCTGGCTCGGCGGTGCCGGGTTCATCGTGGCGGTGCACCACTGGCTGCTGCCGAGCCTGCACGTGTTCCTGGTCCCCCTCGCCGGGCTGCTGGGGCTGCTCTGGATCCCCTGGGCACTGCTGGTGCGGGAGCTGTTCGGCGGTGTGCCCGGCCCGCGCCGGGCGGCGGCCGGGCTGGTCCTCGTGCCGGCGGGCTGGCTGCTGTCGGAGCTGGCCCGCTCCTGGCAGGGGCTGGGCGGGCCGTGGGGGCTGCTCGGGGCCAGTCAGTGGCAGGTGCCGCCGGCCCTGCGGCTGGCCTCGGTGGGCGGGGTGTGGCTGGTGAGCCTGCTGGTGGTGGCGGTGAACTGTGCGGTGGTGCTGCTGGTGGCGGTGCCGGGGGCGCGGGCCCCGGCGGTGGCCTCGGTGGCGGGGTGCGCGGTGCTGACCGGGGTGGTGTGGCTCTGGCTGCCACGGCCCGAGGTGTCGGGCGGGCTGCGGGTGGCCGTCGTACAGCCCGGCCTGGTGGGCGGGGCGGACGGTGCGGAGCAGCGGTTCGACGTCGAGGAGCGCCTCACGCGGGGCCTGGCGGGGACGCACCCCGGCCTGGTGGTGTGGGGCGAGAGCAGTGTCGGCGCGGACCTGGCGGCGCGGCCCGACCTGTCGCGGCGGCTGGCGGCCCTGTCGGCGGAGCTCGGCGCCCCGCTGCTGGTCAACGTGGACGCCCGGCGCTCGGACCGGCCCGGGATCTACAAGAGCTCGGTGCTGGTCGGCCCGGAGGGGCCCACCGGCGACCGGTACGACAAGATGCGGCTGGTCCCCTTCGGCGAGTACGTGCCGGCCCGCTCGGTGCTGGGCTGGGCCACCTCGGTCGGCAAGGCGGCGGGCGAGGACCGGATGCGCGGCGCCGCCCCGGTGGTGATGGACCTGCCCGGCGGGGTGCGGCTGGGCCCGCTGGTGTGCTTCGAGTCGGCCTTCCCCGACATGAGCCGGCACCTGGTCCGCGAGGGGGCCGGGGTGCTGGTCGCGCAGTCGGCGACCTCGACCTTCCAGGACAGCTGGGCGCCGGCCCAGCACGCCTCCCTGGCGGCCCTGCGCGCCGCCGAGACGGGCCGCCCGGTGGTGCACGCGACCCTGACCGGTGTGAGCACCGTGTACGGGCCCGCGGGCGGCCGGGTCGGGCCCGCCCTGTCCACCTCGGCGAGCACGGCGGCCGTGTACGAGGTGCCGCTCGCCCGGGGCACGACCCCCTTCGTCCGCTTCGGGAACTGGCCCGCGGGTGCCTCCCTGGCCGTGCTCGGGCTCTACTGCGCGGTCAGGGGCGTGCGGGTGGTCAGGCTCGGGAGGCCTGCTCCAGAGCCGTCAGCACCACCCGCTCGCACAGCTCGTGGGTGAGCAGGGCGTCCCGGGCGCTGAGCACCCTGCCGCCCTCCACGGCCTCCAGGAAGGTGTCCACGGCCTGCTCGATGCCGCGCTGGCGGGCCACGGAGACCCAGTCCCCCCGGCGGCGCACGGTGGGCTGGCCCCGGTGGTCGACGACCTCGGCGAGGTTGACCACCTGGCGCTTGGAGTCCTGGCCGGACACCTCCAGGACCTCCTCGGCGGACCCGGACCGCCGGTTCATGATCCCCAGGGCGGTGAAGCCCTCGCCGGACATCTGGAGCACCACCTGGGACATCAGCCCCTCGCGCACCACGGCCCGGACGTCGACGTGGTCGGCCTCGCCGGGCAGCAGGAAGCGCAGGGTGTCGACGACGTGGATGAAGTCGTCCAGGACCAGGGTGCGGGGGTCCTCGGGCAGCCCGACCCGGTTCTTCTGCATGACGATCAGATCGCGCGGGTGGTCGGCGCACAGCGTGTAGCCGGGCGCGTGGCGGCGGTTGAAGCCGACGAAGAGCCCGACCCCGAGCGCCTCGGCGCGTTCCACCAGGCGCCGCGAGTCGGCCAGCTCGTAGGCCAGCGGCTTGTCCACGAAGGTGGCCACGCCCGCTTCCAACAGCCTTTCCACGATCGCCGGATGGGTGTCGGTCGGGGCGTGCACGAAGGCCGCGTCGAGGCCTTCGGCGAGCAGGGAGTCCAGCGTGGTGTGGCGGCGCTCGCGCGGTACGCGGTGGACCTCGCCGATCCGTTCGAGGGTGGCCGGGGTACGGGTCTGCAGGTGCAGCTCGATCCCGGGACGGGTGGTGAGGACGGGCAGGTACGCCTTCTGCGCGATGTCGCCGAGTCCGATGACGCCGACCTTCACCGGGAGCCTCCTGGTATGTGCCGTATGGGACAGCGGCAGCTTAATCCCTGGTGGGAGGGGGCGCGTTCGTCCAGGATGTGGACCATGACCTCGAACGGATCGCACCGCACCGAACCCTCCACCACCGCCGGCGAGCGGGAGATGCTGGACGGCTGGCTCGACTACCACCGCTCCACCCTCGCCTGGAAGTGCGAGGGCCTCTCCGAGGAGCAGCTGCGCCTCACCCCGCTCGCCCCTTCCACGCTGAGCCTGATGGGCCTGGTGCGGCACATGGCGGAGGTGGAGCGCTACTGGTTCCGGGAGATCGCCCTCGGCGCGGACCTGCCCGACCTGTACAGCACCCGGGAAAACCGGGACGGCGACTTCGACTTCACCGACGCGGACACCTGGGCCTCGTCCGAGCAGGTCTGGAAGACCGAGGTCGAACTGGCCCGCCAGGCGGCCGCGGACCGCTCCCTGGAAGCACTGTCGGACGCTGGGAGCCACCACCGCGGGGAGGTCTTCAGCCTGCGCTGGATCTACACCCACATGATCGAGGAGTACGCGCGCCACAACGGGCACGCGGACCTGCTGCGCGAGCACATCGACGGCGCCACCGGCGAGTAGCCGGGCCCGGGCCGGTGTCCGCCGGACACCCCCTCCCCGTCACCCGTGCGGGGTGAATATCGGCCCAGGGTTTTCACAACGGGGTGCTCGCACAGCAGAGTTGCGCGGGTGCATCCAACCCGAACCTCGACGAAGCTGCTCCTCGGCGCCGCCTGTGCCGTCTCGGCCGTCTCCGGCTGCGTGAGCGTCAACCCCGCCCAGCCGGTCCCGGCGGCGGCCCCCGCCGACGGGCCGCCGCCCCGGCACGAGCCGCGCGGCGGGCCGGGAGCGCTGCCCGTGGTCGTCCAGGCGCCCGCCCTGGAGGCGCTGAAGGCGGTGCCCCGGGAGGGCGTGCGCCCGTCGGCCCCGACGGCGGCGGGCCGGGGCGCGGCGCGCGCGGTGCCGGGGCCGCGGACCGGGGACGCGGAGGCGGCGGGGGCCGCCGCCGGGGTGCCCGACATCCCGGTGCCGGCGGAGCCTGGCGGCGAGGGCGAGGGGGACCCGCGGGGGCGTGCGCACGGCGCGGGGCAGCATGCCGAGCTGCCGCCCGGGCTGGCCCGGGAGCTGCCGGTCCGGCCGGCGGACGTGTGCGCGCTGGGCCGCCGGCACGGGAACTGGGAGCCGGACGGCCCCGAGGCCCGCATCTGCGCGGGCGTCGAGAGCGCCGGGACCGGCTGAGGCCCGGCGGAACGCCCCGTACGGACGACCGGACGGCGCAGGCCCTGCCCGCGGCGGCCGCACCCGGCGGCGGGGGCCCTGCCCGTCCCGCCGGTACGCGGCGGCGGAGGCACCGCCCGTCCCGCCGGGCGGCGCAGAGACCGCCAGAGCCCCCCGTACGGACACCGGAGGCGCAGGCGCCGCTCGTGGCGGGCCTACGCCTGCTCGGGGAACGGCCCGGGTCGCGGGCCCGCCTCCGCCGCCAGCCGGCGCTCCAGGCGGGCGATGGCGGCCCGCACCCCGTTCCCGTACCCGTCGTCGGACAGCGCCCCGGTGGCCGCCCGGGCCCGCGCGAGGTGGACCCGGGCCTCGTCGGGCCGGCGCAGCTTGGCGTAGTCGGCGGCGAGGCTGAGGTGCAGCGACGGGTAGAACACCCGCACGGCCGGGTGCGGCTCGGCCCGCCCGGGCAGGGCCTCCCCGAGCCGTTCGCCGAGGCAGTCGGCGGCGGTCAGCGCGCGCAGGTCCCAGGCCAGTTCGTCGGCGGGGTCGTCCTGGGCGTCGGCCAGGTAGTGCGCGAGGGTGCAGCGGTGGAGGGAGTGGCCGTCCTCGCCGATCTCGGACCAGATCTCGCCGAGCCGGTTGCGGGCCTCCTCGCGGTCCCCGGCGTGCAGCAGGATGACGGCCTGGCCGATCCTGGTCATGACGGCGTCCTCCGACGCCTCCTGCTGCTGCTCCCTCAACGGGGCCTCCGACTCGCTCCGCCGGACCTGGTCCGGTCCGGTCATCAAGAAGCTAGCCGGAGGCACCGGCTCTGGCGCCGAGGCGCGGGGTGGTGTCAGCCGAGGTCCGGGATCCGCCAGTCGATCGGCTCATGGCCCTGGGCGGCGACGGCCTCGTTGATCTGCGTGAAGGGCCGGGAGCCGAAGAACTTCTTCGCCGACAGCGGCGAGGGGTGGGCGCCCTTGACGATCACGTGGCGCTCCTCGTCGATGAGCGGGATCTTCTTCTGGGCGTAGGCGCCCCAGAGCACGAAGACGACCGGGTCGGGGCGCTCGGACACGGCGCGGATCACGGCGTCGGTGAACTTCTCCCAGCCCTTGCCCTTGTGGGAGTTGGGCTCGGCCTCGCGGACCGTGAGGACGGCGTTGAGCAGCAGGACGCCCTGCTCGGCCCACGGCATCAGGTACCCGTTGTCCGGGACCGGCAGGCCGAGCTCCTCCTTCATCTCCTTGTAGATGTTGCGCAGCGAGGGCGGGGTCTTGACCCCGGGCTGCACGGAGAAGCACAGGCCGTGTCCCTGGCCGGCGCCGTGGTAGGGGTCCTGGCCGAGGACCAGGACCTTCACCTTGTCGAAGGGCGTGGCCTCCAGGGCCGCGAAGACCTGCTCGCGGGGCGGGTAGACCGGCCCGTTCGCCCGCTCCTTCTCGACGAACTCGGTGAGTTCCTTGAAGTAGGGCTGGTCCAGCTCCCCGCCGAGGACGGGGAGCCAGGACTCGGGCAGCATCTGGGTCACGTCGACAACCTCCGGTACAAGTTCGTGCAACTGCTTCGTGCAACTGATCCGAACCTACCGGGGACCACTGACAACGCCGCCACCCGGGCACCGCGCCGGGATCACCAGCTGGTCTTGCGGCGCAGCTCCCACATCTGCATGGCGGTCTGCGGGTCCAGGGCCCGCTCGGCGCCGGCGATGTCCTCGCGCGCGCCGACGTACAGCTTGCCCTGCCACAGCGGCAGCAGCCGGACGTCCTGGGCGAAGATCTGCTGGGCCTCCTCGAACTCCCGCACACCGGCGGAGCGGTCGCCCTCGCGGCGGGACTTGGGCAGGAGCTCGTTCTGGATCTTCGCCGGCTCGTACGGGGTGCCGACCGCGTTCTCCTTGCCGACGAACGGCGCGATGAAGTTGTCGGGGTCCGGGAAGTCGGGGAACCAGCCTCGGCCGAAGACCGGGTACTGGCCGTTCTGGTAGCCCTCCTGGAAGGTCTTCCACGGCTGGCCGCGCAGGTTGATCTTGAAGAGGTCGCTCTCGTCGAGCTGCCGCTTGATCTCGGTGAACTCGTCGGCGGTGGAGGCGCCGTAGCGGTCGGTGGTGTACCAGAAGGTCAGCTCCACCTTCTGGGTGATCCCGGCGGCCGTGAGGATCTTCTTGGCCTTGGCGACGTCGGGGTTGCCGTACATGTCGTAGAACGGCGTCTTGTGGCCGACGACGCCCTTGGGGACCATCGAGTACAGCGGCTCGGCGGTGCCCTGGTAGACCTTGGAGACGATCGCGCCGCGGTCGATGACCTGGGCGATGGCCTGGCGCACGGCGAGCTTGTTGACCTGCGGGTCGTTCGGGTTGAAGACCAGGTAGCGGATCTCGGCGCCGACGTTCTCCACGACCTGGACGCCCTGGGCGTGCGAGGCGGGGGTCTGGAGGTCCTTGATCTCCGCGGCGGAGAGGCCGCGGTAGGTGGCGTCGATCTCCTTGTCCTTGAGGGCCGCGATCATCTTCTTCGAGTCGGAGAAGTAGCGGATCGTCACGCCGTCGTTCTGGCGGTTGGCGAAGCCGGTGTAGCTCTCGTTGCGGCCGAGGACCGCCTCGCCGCCCTCCGTGTACGAGGTGAGGACGTAGGGGCCGGAGCCGATGACCTTGTTGTCCTGGCGGACCTTGTTGGCCGGGTACTCCTTCGGCGCGACCAGGGAGGCCGCCGGGGAGCCCAGGACGTACGGGAAGGTCGCGTCGGGGGTCTTCAGGTGGAAGACGACCGTGAGCGCGTCCGGCGCCTCGATCTTGTCCAGGCTGTTGAAGAGGCCGGCGGGACCGGACTTGTGGTTGATCGTCCTGATCCGGTCGAGGGAGTGCTTGACCGCCTTGGCGTCCAGCACCTCGCCGTCGGAGAACTTCAGGCCCTTGCGCAGGATGCAGCGGTAGGCGGTGTTCGCCGCGTCGGTGAACTCGCAGCTCTGGGCCGCGTCCGGCTGGGGCTTGGTGCTTCCCGTGGGGAAGGCCAGCAGGGTCTGGTAGACGTTGCGGTACAGCTCCCAGGAGCCGTCCCAGGCCGCGGCCGGGTCGAGGGTGCTGGGCGCGCTCATGGTGCCGACGGTGATGCGCTTCGCGGCCGCGTCATCGTCGTCCGAGAACAGGCCGCAGCCTGCCAGCAGGGATATGGACGCAACGGCCGCAGCGATCTGCAGGCATCTGGTCCGGTTGAACACGTGCACGCTCCTCGATCAGCCAGGGGTGCGGCAGACCCTACCGCAGTGCATCACGAATCCAATGGGTAGGTTTCGTGAGGCACTTGACCGATTTCGGCCCGATTCGGTACGCATTTGCCTCCTGTTTGGAGGCAAATGCGTCCGGTTATCGCTCAGTGCACACCGGCATTGAGGAACATTCCCCCGTCGACGACGAGAGTTTGTCCGGTGATCCATTCCGCTTGTGCAGATGTCAGGAATGCGGCGGCCCCGCCGATGTCCTCCGGGACCCCCAGCCGGCCGAGCGGATAGGCGGCCGCGGCCTCCTGTTCACGGCCCTCGTAGAGCGCCTGCGCGAACCTGGTCTTGACCACCGCGGGGGCGATCGCGTTGACCCGGACCGCCGGCGCCATCTCGTGCGCGAGCTGGAGGGTCAGGTTGATCATCGCGGCCTTGCTCATCCCGTACGCCCCGATGAAGGGCGAGGCGGAGACGCCGGCGATGGAGGCGATGTTCACGATCGCCCCGCCGTGGTCCTTCTGCCAGGCGTGCCAGGTCCGCTGGGCGAAGCCGAGCGCCGAGATCACGTTGGTCTCGAAGACCTTGCGCGCCACCCCGAGGTCCAGGTCGGCGATCGGGCCGAACACCGGATTGGTGCCCGCGTTGTTCACCAGGAAGTCGACGCGGCCGAAGGCCTCCATCGCCCGCTCCACGGCGAGGGCCTGGTGGGCCTCGTCGTGCGCCTTCCCGGCCACGCCGATCACCCGGTCCGCGCCGAGCCGCTCCACGGCCTCCTTGAGCGCGTCCTCGTTGCGCCCGGTGATCACCACCCGGTCTCCCCGGGCGACGAGCGCCTCGGCGATCCCGTAGCCGATGCCCCGGCTCGCCCCGGTGACCAGGGCGACCTTGCCGCTGTCGACACCGCTGTCGCCGCTGTCGGTACCGCTGTCCGTGCCGATGTCCGTCATGTCGTGCACCCGCCTCTCGTGGGACCGTCAGTTGAGCGGGCCGCCGGCCACGTACAGGACCTGGCCGGAGACGAAGCCGGCGTCCTCGCCCGTGAAGAAGGCGATGGCATTGGCGATGTCGTCGGGACGGCCCACCCGCTGCACCGGGATCTGGGAGGCGGCGGCCAGCTGGAACTCCTCGAAGCCCATGCCGACGCGGGCGGCGGTCTGCGCGGTCATCTCGGTCACGATGAAGCCCGGGGCGACGGCGTTGGCGGTGACGCCGAACTTGCCGAGTTCGATGGCCAGGGTCTTGGTGAAGCCCTGCAGGCCGGCCTTGGCGGCAGCGTAGTTGGCCTGGCCGCGGTTGCCGAGCGCCGAGCTGCTGGAGAGGTTCACGACGCGGCCGAACTTGGCCTCCACCATGTACTTCTGACAGGCCCTCGCCATCAGGAACGCACCGCGCAGGTGCACGTTCATGACGGTGTCCCAGTCGGTGTCGCTCATCTTGAAGAGCAGGTTGTCGCGGAGCACGCCCGCGTTGTTGACGAGGACCGTCGGGGCGCCGAGGGCGGCGGCGACCCGCTCGACGGCCGCCTCCACCTGAGCGGCGTCGGAGACGTCGCAGCCGACCGCGAGGGCCCGGCCGCCGGCCGCCGTGATCGCCTCGACGGTGTCCTTGCAGGCGGCCTCGTCGAGGTCGAGCACGGCGACCGCCCGGCCTTCGGCGGCCAGCCGGATCGCGGTGGCCGCGCCGATGCCCCGGGCCGCCCCGGTCACGATGGCGACGCGCTGCTCGGTGGTGGACATGCTGTTCTCCTCGCCCTTGAGAGGCGGCCGCCCGGAGGTGAGCAACCGCTTAGTAGCCTCAGCTGAGGAGACGCTAGGAGCCCTGACACCCCGTGTCAACGGCTCCCGGCGGCAGCGGCGCGGAGCTGCCCGGAAATCAGCGGACCAGCAGCTCCAGCAGGCGTTCCAGCTCGGCGGCGGGATCGGCCGTCAGGCCGGTGTGCACCGGACCCGGCTGCACCACCGTGCTGCGGGGGGCGATCAGCCAGCGGAACCTGCGCCCCGGGTCGTCGCCCGCCGCCTGCCCGGCCTCCTCGCCGCCCGCGCACAGCCCCTCGACCGCGCGCAGCGCGGCCCGCACCCCGGCCACGTCGGCCCCGGGGTCCAGGGCGAGGAGCTTCGCCTCGTCCAGGTGGGTGCGCGCGGCGACGTAGGAGTGCGCCCGGCAGTAGACGACGACTCCGGCGTTGAAGCACTCGCCGCGCTCCATCCGGGGCACCACGCGCACCAGCGCGTATTCGAACACGTCCCGCTTGGTCACTCGTCGCCGCTCTTCTGCTTGTTCTTGTCCGACTGGGGAGGGAGGCGCTCGGCGAGCCAGCCCGGAGGACCGGACCGCTGCCTGACCTCGGCCTCCATGGTGATCCTCTCGTGGATCGTGGCGGCGCGCGGCAGAAGTGCCTCCACATAGGCGCGGCGCACCGCGTCGGTGGAGTCGAAGCCCGGCTCGTCGACGAGCCACTCGTCGGGGACGTCGGCGGTGACCTCGGTGAGCAGTTCCTCGGTGACCAGCGGGGCCAGCTCGGCGGCGGCCGCCGCGATGTCCGGGCCGACGGGGGCCAGGACGTGGTCCGAGGCGTTGTAGGGCTTGGCGGCGGCGGCCTGGGCGGTGGGCCAGTTGTGGTGCCAGATCATGGTGGCGCCGTGGTCGATGAGCCACAGGTCCCCGTGCCAGACCAGCATGTTCGGGTTGCGCCAGGACCGGTCGACGTTGTTGATCAGCGCGTCGAACCAGACGACGCGTCCCGCCTCGACCGGGTCGGTCCGGTACGCGAGGGGGTCGAAGCCGATCGAGCCGGGCAGGTAGTCCATGCCGAGGTTGAGCCCGCCGCTGGCCTTGAGCAGCTCCTGGACCTCCTGGTCGGGCTCGGCGAGCCCGATGACGGGGTCGAGCTGCATCTGCACCAGCCGCGGGACCCGCAGGCCCAGCCGCTGGGCGAGGCGCCCGCAGACGACTTCGGCGACCAGGGTCTTGCGGCCCTGGCCGGCTCCGGTGAATTTCATGACGTAGGTACCGAGATCGTCGGCCTCGACGATCCCCGGGAGCGAGCCGCCCTCACGCAAGGGCGTGACGTAACGGGTCGCGATCACTTCGGACAGCATCCGCCCAGGCTATCCGGCCGGCACGGCCGCGTACGGCGCGGCCCGGCATGGCTCCGATAAGCAGGTTCGATCGCCGGCTCATGGTTCGCGGGAAATCGCCGCCCTAGCGTGTGGGGACACACGTCAGCCGTGTTTCGGACTGACCGAAGGGGGCGAAATGAAGTTCGGGGTTTATCCGGCCTACATCGGCGGCCGGGACATCACCGGCGACGATCCGCAGTACGTGCACACCATCACCGCCCGTTCCCTCATCGAGAACACCTTCACCGGTCTGCGGCTCAAACAGGATCTCGATCGCGGTGCCGTCGATCCGGACACGGCCGGGGACAGCGTCGTCGGGGCCTGCGTCGTCGCCGACGAGGAGATGGCGGCCCTCGCCCTGGAGGCGGCCGCCCGGGCCGCCGACGAGTGGCGGCGGGTGCCCCTCGCCCAGCGCGTGGAGGCCGGGCGGCGGATCGGGGAACGGCTGCTGGAGCACCGGGAGCCGCTCGTCGAGATCCTGGTGGCCGAGGGAACGCCCCGGTCCGCGGCCGAGGGAATGATCACGGGAATTCCGTTCACCAGCTGGAGCCGGGAAACCATCGAATGGTGCGCCGAACAGCTGGAATTCCGGCGCACGGACGGCGAGCGCGAATTGATCCTGCGCCGCGTTCCCGACGGGGTCGTGTGCATCAATCCACCGCAGAACGCGGCGACCGTGAACGCGCTGAACGGGCTCACCGCCCTGCTCGCCGGGAACACCGTCGTGGTGCGGGCACCCCGCGGGGTC
Source organism: Streptomyces sp. NPDC004126 (assembly GCF_050275515.1). Lineage (NCBI taxonomy): Bacteria > Bacillati > Actinomycetota > Actinomycetes > Kitasatosporales > Streptomycetaceae > Streptomyces > Streptomyces sp. NPDC004126. The sequence continues at coordinate 144,184 of NZ_JBNNPF010000013.1, forward strand.
GCGCTCAGCTGCATGTACGCGATGCGGGAGGTGGTGGCCCCGGTCCTGGTGGAGATGGGCGCGCCCGCCGGGACGGTCAACGCGTTCTGCGGGCCGCCCATGCTGGAGACCTGGCTGGCCAGTGAGCACGTCGACGACGTCCTCTACTTCGGCGGCAGCAAGAAGGGCCTGGAGTTCGAGGCCGACGCGATCGCCGCGGGCAAGAAGCCGATCCTCGAACTGGCCGGCAACGACTGCTGCGTGGTGTGGCACGACGCCGACCTGGACGCCGCCGTGGAGACCATCGCCCAGTTCTTCCTGAACTCCGGCCAGATCTGCAACGTGCCCAACCAGGTCGTCGCCCACCCCGCCATCGCCGACGAGCTCATCGAGCGGCTCGTCGCCGCCACCCGCGAGATCAAGCCCGGATACCCCGACGAGCCCGGTGTCGTCCTCACCCCCGTCCTCGGCATCGACTGGTTCTACGGCTGCCTCGGCGAGGCGCTCGCCAAGGGCGCCAAGCTCGTCCACGGCGGACGCCGGCTCGAAGTCGACGGAACGCCCTCGGAGACCGGGTTCTTCGTCGAGCCGAGCATCGTCCGCGTCGAGGGGCTGAAGGACGCCCGTTCGCTCTCCGTCGTCCGCGACGAGACCTTCTTCCCGCTGCTGCCGGTCATCGTGCCCGAGGCCGGAGCCGGTGACGACGACCTCCTGGAGACGGTGCTCGCCTTCGTGAACTCCAACGCGTACGGACTGCGCAACTCCGTCTGGACCCGGGACACCGGGACGGCCGACCGGTTCCTGGAGGGGGTCACCAACGCCGGCAACCTCAAGATCAACGACTCGCACAGCGGCTTCCTCCCCTTCCTGCCCAACCAGGGCGGACCCGGCCTCACCGGCGGCGCGTTCGGGGAGGCGAGCCACCCCATGCTGCGCACCACCCGGCTCCAGGCCGTCAGCATCCTGCGCCCGGCCGCCGACAAGGAGCACACGTCATGACGACCCGCGTGTTGAAGGCCGTGGTCCCGGCACCGGCCGCCGAGGTGATCGACCACCTCACGGACGGCCGGACGTTCCCCGCCCACGCCGAGGACATCCTGTCCGTGTCCGGCACCTGCGACGGGCACCAGGCCTGGGTGATCGCCTTCCGCGGCGGCACGGCCCGCTGGACGCAGCGCACCGAGCGGACGGGCGACGGCGCCGAGCAGACCCCCCACCGCATCGGGTTCGAGCAGGTCAGCGGGGATTTCCGGCACCTCGACGGCAGCTGGACGGCCACCGATGTGCCCGGCGGCAGCGAGATCGTCTTCAAGGTCGGCTACAGCACGAGCGTCCCCCACCTGGCCGGCGCGATCGACTCCGCCGTCGGGGTCGTCCTGGTCCGCAGCGCGCACCGGCTCCTCTCCGCCGTGGCGGGGGGCGAGGTGCGCGTCACCGCCGGCGGCCACTGGCTGGGCGACCCGTCCGAGTACGTCCGGCAGCCCTGAGCATCCCCACAAGGAGAAGCACACCATGGAGAACGTCTGCATCATCGGAGCGGGCTGGTCGGGGCTGGCCGCCTGCCAGGTCCTGCACGAACGCGGCATCGACTTCGACTGCCACGAGGCCGGCTCCGAGGTCGGCGGCAACTGGCGCTACCTCAACGACAACGGCATGTCCTCGGGATACCGGTCCCTGCACATCAACACGTCGAAGAAGCTGTCCGAGTACCGCGCCTACCCCATGCCGTCCGACTACCCGCACTACCCCGGACACGCCGAGATCGCCCGCTACCTCGACGACTACGTCGACCACTTCGGCTTCCGGGGGTCCATCACCTTCCGGTCCATGGTGACCCATGTCGAACCGGCCCCGGGCGGCGGCTGGAACGTGACCGCGCGCCACCGCGACACCGGCGAGGAGACCACCCGCCACTACGGATCCGTGATCGTGGCCAACGGCCACCACTGGGACCCCCGGGACCCCGAGCCGGCCTTCCCCGGCGCCGACACCTTCACCGGCACGCAGATCCACTCGCACCACTACCGGGTCCCCGAGGAGTACGCCGGCAAGCGGGTCCTCGTGCTCGGCTTCGGCAACTCGGCTTCGGACATCGCGGTGGAGACCTCCGCCGTGTCCGAGCGCACCTTCCTGTCCGTGCGCACCGGCGGGTACGTGTTCCCCAAGTTCATGTTCGGGAAGCCCGGCGACGACATGATCAGCCCGTTCATCACCCGGGTGATGCCGCGTGAGACGCAGCGCTGGGTGATGGCGGCCCTGCTGCGGATGACGATCGGCAAGGTCACGGACTTCGGTCTGCCGGAGCCGGGCGCCAAGCTGTTCAACTCCCACCCGACCGTCTCGGAGACCCTGCTGCCGCGCCTCGGCCACGGGGGCATCACCGTCAAGCCGAACGTCTCCCGCTTCGACGGCGGCACGGTGCACTTCACCGACGGCAGCAGCGAGGCCGTCGACGCGGTCGTCTACAGCACCGGCTACAAGATCAGCTTCCCGTTCCTGGACGAGTCGGTGATCGCCCCGACGGACAACGACGTCTCCCTGTTCCACCGGGTGGCCGACCCCCACCACGCCGGGCTGTACTTCGTGGGCCTCTTCCAGCCCCTGGGCGCGACCACGGTGCTGGCCGAGGCCCAGTCCCACTGGGTGGCCGACCTGCTCCAGGGCAAGGCCGCGCTGCCCCCGAAGGAGGCGATGCTCCGGGAGATCACGCGGTACAAGGAGAAGCTCGCCAAGCGGTACGTGACGTCCAAGCGCCACACCATGCAGGTGGACCACTACCCGTACCTGGCCGAGCTGCGGGGCGCCCGGCGCGAGGGGGCCAGACTGGCACGCAAGGCGGGCAGGGAGGCGCCCGGGACGACGGCCGTCCCGGGCCCGGAGGAGATGTCGATCCGGATCGACGCCTCCCCCGAGGCCGTCTGGGACCTCATCAGCGATGTGACGCGGATGGGCGAGTGGAGCCCGGAGTGCCGCAGCTGCCGCTGGCGCGGTGCCGGCCGCGGGGCCGGTGCGCGCTTCATCGGGTTCAACCGCCGCGGCTGGGTCTGGTGGATCACCTCCAACACGGTGGAGCAGGCCGAACGCGGCAAGTCCTTCGCCTTCCACACCACCACCAACGGGGTGCGCTGGGGCTACCGGCTGGAACCGGACGGCACCGGCGGCACCCTGCTCACCGAGGTGTGGGACGTCTCCGGGCAGAACACCGGCCAGCGCAAGCGGACCGCCTCCTTCGCCAACTCGGTGCTGGGCGGCTTCGAGAACCACACGCAGGAGCTGCGCGACGGCATCCGCACCACCCTGGAGCGCGTCAAGGCCGCCGCCGAACGGGAGAACCGGCCCCCGGTCCGGGTGCGCGACGCCGAGCCCGCCCGTTCGGGCGCGCCGGCCGCCGGGCCGGTGGAAGTGGAGACGGCCGCATGAGCGGAAGCGGGACGATGACGAACGGCAATCTGCACTGCGTCTCCGTGGAGGAGTTCGTCTCCTGGATGGACGCGCACCACGAGACCGCGTCCGAGGTGTGGATCGCCCTGCCGAAGAAGGGCACACCGGTGCCCTCCCTCACCCGGGACGAGGCCCTGGACGTCGCCCTGTGCTTCGGCTGGATCGACGGCAAGGCCTACTCCGGGAACGTGCCGGAGGGCTGGTGGGCCCAGCGGTTCTCGCCCCGCACCCGGCGCAGCCCCTGGTCGAAGATCAACTGCGCCAAGGTCGAGAAGCTGATCGCCGCCGGCCGGATGCGGCCCCCCGGATTCGCCCAGATCGAGCAGGCCAGGTCCGACGGACGCTGGGACGCCGCGTACGCCCCGCAGAGCACGGCGGAGGTGCCGCCCGATCTGCGGGCGGCACTCGACGCCTCCCCCGCCGCGGCGGCCGCGTACGAGGCGTTGAGCCGGAGCAACAGGTACCAGATCCTGCTCAACGTGGAGAAGGCGGTGAAGCCGGAGACCCGGGCGCGCAGGATCGCCGTGTACGTGGACCGCCTGGCGGCCGGCGATCCGCCGAACGGGCCCCGGAAGCGTCCGTGACCTCCGTGGCCTCCGCTCCGTCCGCGCCGCCCGGCCGGCGGGTGTCGGGGACGGCGGTGCGGCTGGTCGAGGCGGAGCCCTTGGCCGGCTGGGCCGGACGGCTCGCTCCCCGGCTGCTGGACGCCGGGGAGCTGCGCCGCGCGGACTCGCTGCGGCGCACCGGGGACCGGCGCAACCACCTGGTCGCCCGGGTGCTGCTGCGGACCCTGCTGGGTGCCCGGCTGGGGCTGGCGCCGGAGGCGGTCCGCCTGGGCCGGGCCGCGTGCCCGTGCTGCGGCGGGCCGCACGGCCGTCCGGTGGTCCTGGGCGGCGGGGTCCACTTCTCGCTGTCGCACAGCGGTTCGCTGGTGCTGCTGGGCATCGGGCCCGTACCGCTCGGCGTGGACGTCGAGCGGGTACCGGAGCCGGCCGCAGCCGCGGAGACGGCGCCGGCGCTGCATCCGCGGGAGCGCACGGAGCTGGCCGCGCTGGACGCGGCCCTGCGGCCGGCGGCCTTCGCCCGCGCCTGGACGCGCAAGGAGGCGTACCTGAAGGGAATCGGAACCGGACTGGGGCGCTCGGCCTCCCTGGACTACGTGGGCACGGGTCCCGCACCGGCTCCGGGACCGGACGGCTGGAGGCTGTCGGACGTCGCGGCACCCTCCGGGTACGCCGCGGCCGTGGCGGTCGCGCCGGACCTGGCCGGCGGGCCGTCCGAGGCCGCGCGCGAGCGCCGATCACCTTCCAACTCGCTTTACCGCCAGTAATATTCACTGGCGGACGGGCCCCGCGTGAGGGCGCGTCAGGGGGGACGACAGTGATCCGAGTGATCCTCGCGGACGACATGCTGATGCTCCGGCGGGCCTTGGTCTCGCTGCTGGAGCTGGAGGAGGACCTGGAGGTGGTGGGCGAGGCCAGCGACGGCGACCAGGTGCTCCCCGTCGCCCTGGACACCCGGCCTGACGTGGCGGTCCTGGACATCGACATGCCCGGCATCGACGGCATCCGGGCGGCGGAACTGCTCAGCCGGGAGCTTCCCGAGTGCCGGACGATCATTCTGACCAGTCTGGGCAGGCCGGGGAACCTGCGCAGGGCGCTGGAGGCCCGGGTGTCCGGCTTCCTGCTGAAGGACACCGACCCCACCCGGCTCGCCGCCGCGATCCGCCAGGTGGTCGCCGGGGAACAGGTCGTGGACCCGCAGCTCGCGCTGGCCACGCTGCAGGCCGGCAGCAGCCCGCTGAGCGCCCGGGAGAGCGAGGTGCTGCGGCTGGCGGCCCAGGGCCTGGACGCCCCCGAGATCGCCCTGAAGCTGTTCCTGTCCGCGGGCACCGTACGCAACTACCTGACCACGGTGGTGACCAAGCTCAACGCCCGCAACCGGATGGACGCCGTACGGATCGCCCGGGACGCCGGCTGGCTGTGAGGCCGGCTACGCCGGGGTGACGGCGCCGTCGGGGTCCTGGGGGGTGTCGGTGGCCGGCTGGAGCGGGAGTTCGGCGACGAGTTCGAACCAGCCGTCCGGGCGTACCCGCCAGCTGAGCCGGCCGCCGAGCGCCTCGGCGCGGATGGTCAGGCTGCGCAGGCCCACTCCGCCCGGGACGCCGGTGCGGTCGGTGTCGCAGTGGACCGAGTCCTTCTCGCTCAGACCGTCGTTGGCGATGCAGAACCGGACGGTGTCCTCGCCGGTGTCCGCGGTGACCACGCAGTGCTGCGCCTTGCTGTGGCGCAGCAGGTTGGTCACGCCCTCGCGCAGCACCGTCGCGAGGACCGTGTCCACGGAGGCGTGCAACGGGGCCCTGGTGACCCGGATGTCGGTGCGGATGCCGACCGCGCGGAGCAGCGAGGCGGCGGACACCACCTCCCGGTTCAGGGTCATGTGGACGTAACTGCTGGCCACGGAGCGGACGTCGGTGAGCGCCTGGCGGGCGGTCTGGACGATCTCGGTGAGTTCCATCTCGGCGCGCTCCGGCTGGACCCGCATCAGCCGGTGGGCGAGTTCGCACTTCAGGGTGATGGTGGAGAGGCTGAAGCCGAGCAGGTCGTGCAGGTCGCGGGCGAAGCGGAGGCGTTCTTGGGTCACGGCGAGCCGGACCAGTTCCTCCCGGGCCATCTGCACTTCCCGGACCAGGCCGGACAGCCGGCTGAGGCCGTACACGACCAGGCCGGTCAGCACGGTGGCCAGGCTGTTGTAGGCGAGCTGGCCCACCCCGTAGCCCACGGCGAACTGCACGAAGCCGGTCGCGACGGCCACCCCGGCGAAGGCGGTCCATCCCCGGGCCGCTCCCAGGACGAGCAGCGCGGAGGCGGCGAGGAACCCCGGCATGCCGAGCCAGGCGGCGCCGAACAGGGTGAAGGGCACGAAAGTGAGCACCGCCTGGAGCGACAGGGTCAGCCCCCGGTGGCGGGCCGCCCTGGGTATCCACAGCGGCAGGGAGTGGCTGAGCTGGAGGACCAGCAGCGTCAGCATCAGCGCGCCGCAGAGGGCGAGCTGGCCCGCTCCCATCCCCGCGCCGACGGCGTAGGTCAGGCCCACACCGAAGAAGCAGAGGATCACGACGAGGGTGATGGTGCCGGCGACCCTCGGTGCCAGATCGCCTCCCTCGACTGGGCGGTGCGCGCGAACTGCGCCTGGATCTGCGGACCGAGACCATCCCACGGGAGCTCCCCTACTCGACTGCGGTGCGGCACGGAGTGGTGTGCAGCATAGGGGCAGCGGTGAGCGTTCGGTATTTGTCGTTCAGGGGTGGCTGTTCCGGCCGTGCCCGGCGGGCGGCGCCCCGCCCGGCAGCGCGGCGAGCACGAACTCCCCGACGCCCGACTCCGCGCGCCAGTCGAGGCCGAAGGCGCGGGCCGAGGCCTCGGTGTCGCCGAAGGCCAGGGCGCAGGGTCCGATCCCCATGGCCGTGGCCACCAGGTAGAGGGTCTGCTGGAGGGCGCCGACCTCCTTGAGCAGCGCGCTGTAGGCGATGCCCGGGTAGGCGGCGCCGATCCGCCGGAAGCGCGCGGTCATGCTGATCAGCACGGGCGGTTCCGCGCTCAGTCCCGCGGCGGCGCCCGCCTCCGCCAGCAGGGCGTCCACCAGGGCCGGCCGGGTGCCCAGCCGGTGGAGGGTGTGCGCGGACGGGTCGTAGTGGTAGCAGCCGCGCTTCGGTTCGCCGGGGCCGGCCAGGGTGACGTACAGCTCCAGCGGGTAGACGCCGCCGACGCTCGGATAGGGCCGGCCGGCCGTGGGCCGGGCCCGGGCGGAGCGGTACAGCAGCTCGCCCAGCTGGGCCGGGGACAGCGGCAGCCCGCCGTCCGCGCGGACCGAGCGGCGGGCTTCGAGCGCGGTGGTCAGGCGCGGGTCGGCGGCGAGGACCCGGTCGAGGTCGGGCACCGGCAGGGCGAGGGGGGTGCCGTCGGCCCACGGGCGCGGCTCGCCCGGGTCGCCCGGGTCGCCCGGGTCCTCGGTGGACCGGCGGGCCAGGCCGAGCGGTTCGTCGTGGAGTCCGGGCCGGCTGCGGTTGTGCAGCATCAGCTCGCGCGGCGACCAGTGCTCCAGTGCGGGGTCCCGGTCCTCGGCGAAGGAGGGCGGGCCGGCTTCCGGGCCGCCGGATCCGGGGACCAGCATGCCGGACGCCTCCAGGTAGCCGACCGCCTTGCGCACCACCTCCAGCGGGACGTCCAGCAGCCGGGCCGTCTCGCGGACGGAGGCGGGCCGGACGTAGCAGCCGACCAGCCACATGGCGTGCGGGGTGTGCAGCAGCACCCGGTGCGTGCTCAGCGGGGATTCGAGGACCATGTCCCGGGTGCCGAGGCGCAGGGTGGCGAACCGGGACAGCCGGTGCACGGTGTCCGCGGGGGGCATGCGGGGGGTGAAGCGGGCCTCGGGCATGATCGGGACCACCGACACCTGTTCGGTGCCGTCGGTCAGCGCCAGGGTGCGGATGACGGCGTGCCGGACCGCCTCCAGCATGGAGCGCAGTGCGGCGCGGCGCGGATCTCCGGGGACGGCGTCGGCGCCGCTGAAGCCGGGCAGGACGTTGTCCAGCGACACCGGACCGTAGGTCATGCGCTCCAGCGCCCGGGGGACGACCGGGTCGGTCATCGGCAGCCGGATGTCCTCCCAGAGGGTGCTGACGAGGCCGGTCCCGGCCGCGTCAGCCGCCGTCCGCACCGTGGTGTCCTCACGGAGCGACCAGAGTTCGATCAGGCGGGTTTCCTGCGGCGCGGGCGGGGCGGATGACTTCATGGCCGGGACCTCACGGATGGTACGACGACGGTGTCACAGGAAGAGCGGGACCGGGTTGAGGTCCTCGTAGCGGGTGGGGGCGGCCAGGCGGCCCAGGCGTACCGGGACGTCGTACAGCCGGCCGGGGGCGAACCGGGTCCAGAAGGTGCGCAGTCCGGGCACGATCACCTTGACGACGGGCAGGCCCACGTCGGCTCTGGTCTGGTCGAGGACGAGGAGTTCGCTGCCGAGGCCTCGGGCCAGCTCCTCGGCCGCCGCCACGTCCGCGGCCAGGTCGGCGCGGGGCGTGTACGGGAAGTCGGCGGCGGTGCGGCGCGGGCCGTCCCGGTCGGGCAGCAGGTAGGGCTGGTTGGCCGTGGTGGCGGTCTGCCACCAGTACAGCGGGACCGGGTCGTCGCAGGTGTAGCCGTCGCCGTCGGCCGTGGCGGCGACGACCGGCGGGAGCATCTGGTTGAGTTCGGCCACGGCCCGGCGCAGCGCCACGCGGGGGTCGAAGTGGGCGCCGAAGCCGAGGGTGATGTCCTGGGCCGGCTTGTCGGTGCGCCGGGAGAGGGCGGCGAACACGGGGATGCCGAGGTCGCTGGTCAGGTCCAGGACCCAGAGCTCCCGGTCCAGGCCCCGGTGGGCCTGTCTCATCTCCTCGATCCAGGGGTCGCCGAAGGAGGGCAGGTCCACGCCGGGCTGGCGGGTGCGGTTGTACCACCACAGGGCGACGGCGTCGCGTTCGACGAGTTCCAGGAAGCCCTGGACGATGGCGTCCTCGCGGGAGCTGCCGGCGGCGGTGCCGTTGGAGTGGGCCGAGAAGAAGCCCGAGGGGCAGGGGGCGTCGTAGTAGAGCATGGAGGTGGGCAGCAGCCGGTGCCGGCCGGCGGTCAGGGACCACACCGGGGTCCAGTCGACGGGGGTGTCCTCGTCGAAGGGCGCGCAGATCCGGTGGGCCGGGGCGTGTTCGGCGTTCCAGGCCGCCCGGTGGCCGAACTGGCGGGGGTGGAAGAGCTGGACGGTGTCGGGGTGGACGGCGCGGTCGGCGACCTCGCGGTAGGTGGCCCGCAGGGTGGGCTCGTCGCCCTGGCGGTAGCCGCAGTGCCGTTCGACGGCCTCGCACAGGGCGCTGACCCGGGCCTGGAGGGGGGTGGTGCCCTTGCCGGAGCTGTGGCTGCGCAGTCCGGCGCGCACCGCGGCGAGTCCGGTGGGCGAAGAGGCCGGGTTGTGTCCGGAGTGGTAGCAGTTGAGGAAGCCGGGGTCACGCCGGTCGCGGCGGACCTCCTTGACCACGCCGGTCAGTTCGTCGACGAGGTGCTCGTACCGCTCCAGCATCTCCTCGGGGGTCAGTGAGCGCTCGCCGGTGCCGGTGGCGGACTTGGGCCGGCTGGCGGGACGGACGGGTGCCCAGATGCGGCGGGCCGTCACGCCGGGGTCGCCGCAGGACGGGCACTGGGGGCGGCGGCGGACGGGGTGGTGGCGGCCGGCCAGGGTCAGCGTGTCCATGGTCCACAGGGCGTTCTGGCCCGGGTGGCGGTGGCCCGCCATCCATTTGACGGCTTCGAGGCAGGCCAGGTGGAGTCCGACGGCGCGGCCCGCCGCCAGGCCGGAGGGCGGGACGCTGACGGGACGGCCGAGGGCCCGGCCCAGGTAGGCCTCCGCCGGGCGGTTGCGGCGCAGCGGCTCGGCCAGGCAGTGCCAGCAGGGGCCGTCGCCGGGCTGGAACACCGGGCCGATCCAGGGCTGTTCGCCGGTCAGGCGGACGGGCAGCCAGGGGGTGCCGGAGGCGCGGTAGGCGGCGTCCAGTTCGGCCAGCGCGGGGTCGAGGTAGGTGTCGCAGAGGACGAGGGCCAGCCCCGGGGTCCCGGTGTCCTGGCCGGCCCGGTGGATGCGCAGGCCGGCGGCGCCCAGCGCGGCGAGCAGTTCCTCGGAGCCGGCGCCCGCCTCGCTGCCGCGTCCGGTGCCGGCGACGGTTCCGCTGCCGGTGCGGCGGGCCGCCTCGTCCCCGTCCACTCCGGCGAGTTCCCAGAACGCCTCGCCGGCGGCGCCGGCGGCGCCCGGGGCCCGATGGGTGAGGAGGCCGGAGCCCAGCAGCCGGCTGACGACCTCCTTCACCTGGTCGGCGGGGAGGGAGCCGGCGTCGGCGACCAGCCGGTCGAGGCTGCGGGTGCCGTCGAGCAGGGGGGCCAGGGTGGTGACGCACGATCCGCGCAGCGCGGTCACTCCGCGTTCGGATATGAGGAACACACCTTCCTCGGGGACGACTTCGGCCTTCAGATGCGGCTTGAATCCGAGTCCGTGCGTGGTGCCCTGGCGCTGTGCCACCGTTTCCTCCTGTCTGGTGTGCGGCCTGTGGACCTTGCTCGGGAGCGCGTCGTGCGGTGCCGGTGCCGTGTGCGGGGGGGTGCGGGGTGCCGTGCGGGGTGCCGTGCGGGGTGCCGTGCGGGACTACTCGGCGGACACGTCACCCGTCCAGCAGATGCAGGTGCCGGGCTGGTACGCCTCGGCGGCCGGTCCGCAGAAGTCCTCGATGACCAGGTCCTCGGCTGCGGCGATGACGGCGGTGGCGGCGATGTCGAGGTTCATGTCGGCCCTTCCCGATGGGTTTCGGCTTGCTGACGGGAAAGAGTCTGCTGCGCCGCGCGAAGGGCCGACAGTGCCTGTGTCACCGGGCGGGCATGAAGTTCTCATGGTCATCGCGCGAAGGCGTCACGCTCCCTCCCGGTCGGCCGGAGCGTCGGCCATGCCGGCGGTGAGGGTGCTGCCGTCGGAGGGGTCGATCAGCAGGAACGATCCGGTGCGGCGGAAGTCCGCGTAGCCGTCCAGTGGGACGGGTTCGGCGGTGCGCACCGTGATCCGGCCGATGTCGTTGACGCCGAGCGCGTCGGGGCCGGGCCGCTCGGAGAGGTCCTGCACGTCGAGCCGTGAGGAGATCTCCGTGACCACCGCCCGCACGGTGCGGGTGGTGTGCCGCAGCAGCACCTGGCGGCCGGTGCGGAGCGGCTGCTCGCCGAGGTGGCAGACGGTGGCGGTGAACCGCCGGACGGCGATCGGCGCGGTGGCCGCCGGGGCCAGCAGGTCACCCCGGGCGATGTCGAGGTCGTCGGCCAGCCGTACGGTCACCGACTGGGGCGCCCAGGCGGTGTCGGTGGTGGTTCCGTCCAGGGTGTCGATGCCCACGACGGTGCTGACCGCCCCCGAGGGGAGGGCCGTGATCCGCTCGCCGACCCGCAGCACGCCCGAGGTGATCTGTCCCGCGTAGCCCCGGTAGTCGGGGTGTGCGGCGGTGGCCGGCCGGATGACGTACTGGACGGGCAGCCGGGCCGACTCGGTGTGCGGGTCGGCGCCCACCGGCACCGATTCCAGATGTTCGAGGACCGTGGGTCCGGCGTACCAGTCCATGCGCTCGGAGGGGCGCACCACGTTGTCCCCGGCCAGGGCCGAGATCGGGATGGCGGTGACCCGCTCGACGCCGAGGGCGGCGGCGCACTCGGCGAACGCGGCGGCGGTCCGGGCGAAGACCTCCTCCGAACAGTCCACCAGGTCCATCTTGTTGACCACGAGGGTCACGTGGCGGATGCGCAGCAGGGCGGCGACGGCGAGGTGCCGGCGCGTCTGCTCCACGACCCCGTTGCGGGCGTCGACGAGGACGAGGGCCAGGTCGGCGGTGGAGGCGCCGGTGACCATGTTGCGGGTGTACTGCACGTGGCCGGGGGTGTCGGCGAGGATGAACCGGCGGCGGGCGGTGGCGAAGTAGCGGTAGGCCACGTCGATGGTGATGCCCTGCTCGCGCTCGGCCCGCAGCCCGTCGGTGAGGAGCGACAGGTCGGGGGCGTCCTGGCCGCGCCGCCGGGAGGCGTGTTCCACGGCCTCCAGCTGGTCGGCGAGGACCGACTTGGAGTCGTGCAGGAGACGTCCCACGAGGGTGGACTTGCCGTCGTCCACGGAGCCGGCGGTGGCGAACCGCAGGGTGTCCACCGTGGTGCCCGGGCCGTACGGCGCGGTGCGGGGTCCGGTGTTCGGTGCTTCGGCGGTGTTCACGGCTAGAAGTACCCTTCGCGTTTGCGGTCTTCCATGGCGGCTTCCGAGAGCTTGTCGTCGGCGCGGGTGGCGCCGCGTTCGGTGAGCCGTGAGGCGGCGATCTCCGCGATCACCTCCTCGACGGTGGCGGCGGCGGAGTCGACCGCTCCGGTGCAGGACATGTCCCCGACGGTGCGGTAGCGGACCAGGCGGGTCTCCGTCCGTTCCGTTCCGCGCGGGCCGCCCCACTCCCCGGGTGCCAGCCACATGCCGTCACGGGCGAAGACCTCGCGGTGGTGGGCGTAGTAGATCTCCGGGAGGGCGATGTCCTCCCGCTGGATGTACTGCCAGACGTCGAGCTCGGTCCAGTTGGACAGCGGGAAGACCCGGACGTGTTCGCCGGGCGCGTGCCGGCCGTTGTACAGCGACCAGAGTTCGGGGCGCTGGCGGCGGGGGTCCCAGGCGCCGAACTCGTCGCGCAGCGAGAACACCCGCTCCTTGGCGCGGGCCTTCTCCTCGTCGCGCCGGCCGCCGCCGAACACCGCGTCGTAGCGGCCGGTGGTGATGGCGTCGAGCAGGGGGACGGTCTGCAGCGGGTTGCGGGTGCCGTCCGGGCGTTCCCGGAGCCTGCCGTCGTCGATGAAGTCCTGCACCCGGGCGACGTGCAGCCTCAGGCCGTGCTCGGCGGCCACCCGGTCGCGGTAGGCGAGGACCTCGGGGAAGTTGTGGCCGGTGTCCACGTGCAGCAGGGCGAAGGGCAGCGGTGCGGGCCGGAAGGCCTTGAGGGCCAGGTGGAGCATGACGATGGAGTCCTTGCCGCCGGAGAACAGGATCACCGGCCGCTCGAACTCGCCCGCCACCTCGCGGAAGATGTGCACCGCCTCGGACTCGACGGCGTCGAGGTGGGAGAGGCCGTAGGCGTTCCCGGGGCGGGGGGCGGACGGCGGTGCGGCGGCGTCGGGCGCGGCCGTCCCGGTGAAGGTGGTGGCGGTCATGCCAGCCCCCTTTCGGCCAGCAGGGCCAGCAGCTCCTGCGCGGACTCGGTGACGGTCTGGGTGTGAGAGGCGATCCGCAGGTCGGGGGCGGCCGGCTCCTCGTAGGGGTCGTCGACGCCGGTCAGGCCGCTGATCTCGCCGGCCGCCTGGCGGGCGTAGAGGCCCTTGACGTCGCGACGGGCGCAGACGGAGAGGGGGGCGGCGACGTGCACCTCCAGGAAGTCGGTGCCGCTGCCGCGGTGCCAGGAGCGCACCAGTTCGCGGGCGTCGGCGTAGGGGGCGATCACGGGCACGAGGACGGTGACGCCGTTGCGGGCGAGTACCTGGGCGACCCGTCCGATGCGTTCGACGTTGCTGCGCCGGTCGGTGCGGGAGTAGCCGAGGCCGGACGAGAAGGTCTGGCGCAGCTCGTCGCCGTCGAGGACCTCCACGCGCCGGCCGCGCGCCCGCAGGACGTCCGCCGCGGCGTACGCGAGGGTGGTCTTGCCCGCGCTGGGCAGTCCGGTCAGCCAGACGGTGGATCCGGGGTAGCAGGTGCAGTGGACGGCAGGGGCCGCGAGGTCCTGCCCGGGGGCGGCCGTCATGACGGTCACATCGAGCTCCATTCTCGGACCGCGGCCGTCAGCAGGCGCTGCGCCCGCCGGAATTCGTCCGCGTGCAGGTGTTCGTCGGGGGTGTGGTCCAGCTTCGCGTCGCCCGGGCCGTAGGCGACCATGGGGACGCCGTGCCAGGTGGTGGCGAGCGTGTTCATGTCGCTGCTGCCCTTCTTCATCAGGTACCGGGGGGTGACGTGGCCGGCCCTGAAGGCCCGCTGGAAGGCCTTGACCAGGGGGCTGCTGCGGCCGGTGCAGACTCCGGGGGTGGCCCGCAGGACCTCGAACCGCACCGGGGCGGCGGCGAGCGCCCGCAGGGCCTCCACCGTCTCGGCCACGTCCAGGCCCGGGGGCACGCGGACGTCCACGACGGCCTCGCCGGCCTGTGCGTCGCCCTGGTTGAGCGCCCGTACGCCGAGGACGGCGGTCAGGGCGTCCGGGTGCAGTCCGGCCACCGCGGCGGGCAGTGCGGCGAGCGTTTCGACCATCCGGTCGCCCGCGGTGCGGACGCCCTCGCCGGCTGTGTGCCCGGTGGGCTCCCGCACGCTGTACCGGACCTTGACCAGTCCGTAGTAGCCGAGGGTGAGGGCCTCGGCGCCGCTGGGCTCGCCCACGATGACCGCGTCGGCGACGGGCTGGGCGTCGCGGACGTGGAAGGCGCCGGCGCCGGTGATCTCCTCCTCGACGGCGCCGATGACCCGTACTTCGACGCCCTCGGGCGGGTCGAACTCCGCCAGTGTCTGGAGGAACGCGACCAGGCTGCCCTTGGCGTCCACCGAGCCGCGTCCGGAGAGCACCTCGCCGTCCCAGCGGGCCGGCCAGCGGTGCGGGACGGTGTCCAGGTGGCCGAGCATCAGCAGCCGCCGGCTGCCGGCCCCCTTGGTGGCGACCAGGTTGTCCGCGGCGTCGATCTCGGCCTTGATGCCGTTCTCCGCGCACCATCCGGCGAGGAACTCCGCGATCTCGCGCTCGTCGCGGGAGACGGAGGACAGCTCCACGGTGCGGGAGAGCAGTTCGAGATCGGCGGCGGGGGCGGGGGCCCGCCAGAACCAGGTGGCGCCCGCCGCCGAGAGGGTGTGCGGTCCGGTGATGGCCGTGTCGGGGGTGCCCTTCAGCGCGATCTCGGCCGCCCTGACCTTCTGCCGCATCCGGCCCCTGGCGTAGTGCCGGCCCTCGCCCTCGGTGAGGTGCCGCAGGCTGCTGGCGGGGTCGGCCGGGTCGCTGAGCAGTCCGGCGGTGCCGGTGACCAGCCGCAGGTGGTCGGCGTCCAGGGCCAGCGCGGCCTCGGCGGCGAGCACGTCGGCGTCCACGTTGAGCGGTGTGCCGCCGTCGGCGTCGGCGACCGGCGGGGACAGACAGACCACGTCGAAGGTGGCCAGCAGGCCGCTGAGCCGGGGCACGTCCACGGAGCTGACCGTGCCCGCCCGGTGGTCGCGGACCAGCCGCGTCCGCCCCTCCTCCCGCACCCGCATCGGGCCGTTGGCGGTGGCCTTGACCAGGGCGCCGGTGCGGGCGACGGCGGCGAAGACGGAGAGTCCGCGGCGGGTCAGCTCCTCCTCCACCAGGGGGAGGGTGACCTCCTCGTACGCGGCGACGATGTGCCGCATCTCCTCCGGCGGGCAGTAGCGGATCTCGTCGCCGTTGCGGGAGACCAGGGTGCGGATCTCGCGGCCGGTGCGCCGGTAGTGCTCGGCGATGCCGGCTGCTCCCCCGGCGATGACGAGCAGCCGCGCGCCGCGCCGGCTGAGTTCGAGCAGTTCGTCGAAGACCTGGCTGTGGAGCAGAGTGGCGCTGCCCAGCTTGACCACGTAGAGCGCGGCCTCGCGTGAACTGGCGACTTCCCCGAGGGCTTGCATGTACGGAACTCCTTCGGACGGTGGCGGTGTGCGGGCGGGCCGGTGGGGCGGCGGGCACGCTGAGGGGTGCGTACGGGCGGACGTGCGCGGGCGGAGCGGGTCAGCCGATGCCGCGGGAGTTGCCGCCGTCGGCGACCAGCACCCCTCCGGTGACGTAGGCGGCCTGTTCGCTGGCGAGGAAGGCGACCAGGGCGCCCAGGTCCTCGGCACGGCCGATCCGGCCGAGCGGGATCCCGGCGGCCACCTCGGCCAGCCGCTCCTCGGCCTTCTCCCCGTACTGCACGTCGAGGATCGGGGTGCGGTGGAAGCCCGGCGCCAGCACGTTCACGGTGACCCCGGCCGGGCCGAAGGCGTGCACCAGGCCCTTGGCGAAGCCGAGGACGCCGAGCCGGGCCACCGAGGACAGTCCGCTGCCCGGGTGGGGCTGGCGCACCGACTCGGAGGTGATCATGACGATCCGGCCCCAGCCGGCCTCCCTCAGGTACGGCGAGGCGGCCAGTGACAGCGACACGTGGGGCAGCAGGTTCCCGTTGACGGCCTCCCGGTACTCGGCGACGTCGAAGTCCTCCACGGGGCCGAAGGGCACCCCTCCGGAATTGGTGACCACCACGTGCAGCCGGCCGAACTCCTCGGCGGTGTGCCGCACCCAGGCCGCCGCGGCGTCCTCGTCGCACAGGTCCACCACGGTGCTCAGCACCCGGCCTGCCCCGGAGTCGTCCACCTCCCGGTGGGCGCGGGCCAGCCGTCGCGGATCGCGCCCGCAGATGGACACGTCGGCGCCTTCCGCGGCCAGCACGCGGGCCACCGCGAGACCGATTCCGCTGCTGGACGCCGCGACCAGCGCGGCCCGTCCGGTGAGTCCCAGGTTCACGGCCATCCCCCCGTGAGGGCGGGGCGTACGGGGGCCAGCGGGTAGCCGTAGCGGGAGAGCAGGGGGGCTGCCGCCGCCGTGGCCGCGGCGATGGCCGTGCCCGGCAGGGCGGTGCGCCACCGTTCGTCGGGCCGGATGTGGGTGACGCCGCGGCGCAGCCGGTCGGGATTGCCGGTGACGGTGTGGTTGGCGCCGAGCGGGATCCGGCCGGAGGTGTCCACCGGGGAGTCGTCGTCGAGCCCGGCGAACCGCAGCACCCGGGACGTCACTTCGCGCGGGCCGCGGGACAGGTCCTCGTGGCGGACGCGGAGGTAGCGCCCGCCGGCCGTGCGGCCGACGAGTTCGGAGGCCAGGTTGAAGGCCGTCCAGTAACCGCTGCTGCGGGCCGGGGACATGGGGTCGATGTAGTCCTTGGCGCTGCGGTAGGACAGGGCGGTGGCCCGGGGGTCCCGGACGATGTGCAGCACCCGCACGTCCAGGTCGCCGCGGCCGAGGAGGGCCGCCGCCTCCGCCGGGTACTTCGATCCGTCCACGATCAGGCGGTCGCCGCCGAGGGCGGCCACCTTCCGGTAGACGGCGGCCGAACGGCCGATGAGTTCCTCCACGCCGGGGGCGGTGGGCCGCTCGCCGCGGGCCTCGGCGAGCCGGGCCGGGGTGTGCCGGGTGCGCAGCAGTGCCTGCTGGAGGGTGGTCATCCGGTGCGCGGTGGCCTCGACGGAGCCCTCGGGCAGCCCGGCGAGGACCTCCGACCACAGCGGGCACGCCCGGACCGGCAGGCCGCAGCCGCAGCTGGAGTTGGTGCCGGCGCCGAGGACGCCGTTGCGCCAGAGGTAGTACAGCTCCCCGACGTGCCGGACGCCGGGGATCTCGTTGAGGACGTTGCCGAGCAGGGTGCTTCCGCTGCGCATCCATCCGGTGATGTAGAGGACGCGCGGCGGGGGGCCGTCTGCCGGGGAGGGGCCGGTCATGGTGGTGGGGTCCCTTCGTGGTGCCGTCGGCGCGGTCGTCGCGGCCGGCGGCGGGTCGGTCCCGGGTCGGTCGCGCGTCAGTCGCGGGACAGCAGCAGGAAGTGCTGGGGCAGGTGGACGGCGAGACCGATGCGGCTGCTCGCCTCGATGGCGTCGGAGCCGCCGGGGCCCGCGCCCCGGCGGAGCGTCAGCGAGGCCACGCCCGGGACGAGCAGGGTGACGGCGGCCCGGAAGTCGCCCAGCAGGACCTGGCCGCGCGGGATCATGCGGGTGCGGGAGACGGTGATGCCGGCTGCGCCCAGCTGCCCCAGCACGCCGGCCCGGACCAGTTCCCAGTACGTGAAGGGGTGGACGACGATCCCGTCGCAGGAGCCGCCCGTCTCCTCGACCTCCGCCGCGGCCTCGGTGATGGAGGCGTGGACGTCCTCGCCGAGCCGGCCGCGGCGGATCTCCGGGAGGTTCAGGAGGCCGCTGATCGCCTTGTCCGCGCTGCCGTGCAGCAGGGTCTCGTTCTCCACCACGGAGAGGCGCACCAGCACCCGGTAGTCGACGAAGGAGGCGAGCAGCGCGGGCTGGTCCAGCAGGCCGTCGGGCAGCGGCACGCGCACCGTCAGGTCGGTCAGCTCGGCCTGCTCCAGCCTCGGGGCGAACGCGCCCTCGGGGGTGGCCTGGTACGAGGTGCCGGCGGCGGCCAGCTTGGCGGCGGGCGGCTCGTGCACGAAGGTCACCGGCGCGTCGGCCACCGAGGCGGTCTTGAGCAGGTGGCGGACGGCGTACCGCGGCCGGGTCGCGAACAGCGGGAAGACGGCCGGGAGATGGGCCCGGAAGGGCACCACCTGGTCCTGGTCCCGGCCGGCGGCCCGCACCGACCAGGCGAACTCCTCGCCCGGGCTGCGGGTGGTGAGCGCGGGGTCGGCCAGCTGTATCTGCACTCCCTGCTGCACTGCGGAATCGGCGGTGGCTGCCAGCATGACGTCTCCTCGGATTTCCATGAAATCACTCGTTGGGTGATTCACATTAGGCACCCACCGGAATTCCCGGGGAGAAATACGATGGCGTGTGTTTATAGCTCGAATAAGGCGGGTTGATTCCCCGTTCTTGAGCGGTGCACACGAACGGTATGACGATGTCACATCCGGTCCGTGAGCACATCCGTGGCGGCACCGAAAGGCCCGGACCTACGCTGCATCGCAGACCTCGTGGAACTCGCGGCACGCAAAGCGCACCGCGGAACCCGGAGGCAGGAACGTCCCCGACGATGTGGGTGGGAGCATGCATCACGACTTGCAGATCAACAGGCTGAGGACCCTGGTCGCCGTCGTCGAACTCGGCGGCTTCCGGCGGGCGGCGGAGTCCCTGCACATCACCCAGCCCGCCGTCAGCCAGCAGATACGACAGCTGAGCGGTTTCATCAGGAGCCCCGTGTTCGCCTCCACGGGACGCAACCTGCGGCTCAGTCCGCGGGGCGAGGAGCTCCTCAGATACGCCCGGCGCATGGTGGCGCTCAACGACGAGGCGGTCGACCGGTTCATCCCGCAGGCCGGCCACGTCATGCTCTCCGTGGGCGTGGCGAGCCAGCTCGCGGAGGTGCTGCCGGAGTTCCTGCGGGTGCTGAACCGGGGCATGCCCCAGGTCCAGCTGAGCGTGCGGACCGGGGCGAGCGAGGAACTGGCGGCGCAGCTGACCGGCGGTCAGCTCGACGCGGCGCTGCTGCTCCAGGCCGACCCGCCCGGACCGGGCACGGACAGCCTCGAACTGGGCCGGATGCGCCTGGCCTGGTTCGGCCGGCCGGCCCACGGCGAGCGCGAGGCCCTGCCGCTGGCGCTCTTCCCCGAGCCGTGCACCCTGCGCGGCCGGGTGCGCGACGCCCTCGACGCGGCGGGCATCGCGTGGCGGATCTCCTACGAGAGCGGCGAGCTGATCGGGCTGCGGTCGGCCGCCAAGGCCGGCCTCGGCATGACCTGCCTGATCGCCAACGGGGACGAGCTGTGGGGGCTGACCCCGACGGTGCGCCCCGGACTGCCGTCACCGCCCGCGCCGCTGCCGGTCACGATGGCGATGGCGGCCGGGGCCGTACCGGAGGGCTTCACCGGCATGGCGGAGAAGGCGTTCCGCCAGGCCCTGCGGTCCTACCCGCTCGTCTCCCCTCCGGCCTCCGGGCCGCAGGCCGCGGCGGCCGGGGCCGGGCCCGGGAACGAGCGCCCGGACGGCAGCACGGACGGCAGCACGGACGAGGCGGGCCCCGTGCTCGCGGGCGCCCTCGCCTGACGGTCACGCCGTCACCCCCCACGCCCCTCCCCCTCGCCCCTCCCCCCGCTCCGCTCCCCCACCCCATAAGCGTCCGCCCCCGTTCCGATCCCGAGCATTCATCGGATCCGGCCGGACGGACGGAAAAGCGGCCCTACAGTAATTCCCGATTCGCCATCTCTCCGAAGAATTGAGGAAATCGCCGTGCAGGAAACACTGATTGCCCCCGAATGCCCCGAGTGCGACGCCGAGGTTTCCCTGGGGCCGGACGCCCGGGTCAGCGAAATAGTCGAGTGCCCCGAGTGCCGGCTGGAACTGGAAATCGAATCCGTCGAGCCGCCGCGGCTGCTGCTCGCCCCCGAGGTCGAGGAGGACTGGGGCGAGTAGACGGGCCGGCCACCGCAATCGAGAAGGAGATCAGCCTGATGAGCCCTGCGGCAGCGCGACTCGGTGTCCTCGCCTCCCGGGTCCGGTTCGAGGAGAAGAACATCCTGACCGCGCTGGAGAGGCGCGGCGTCGCATGCGAACACATCGACCCCCGCACCCTGTCGGTCCGGGCCGGTGAGCCCTGGGACGGTCCGCGGACCGTACTCAACCGCGAGGTGGGCCACTACCGCGCCCTGTACGCGGCTGCCGCACTGGAGTCGGCCGGGGTGACGGTGCTCAACAGCGCCGCCGCCACCGCCGTCTGCGGGGACAAGTGGCAGACCTCGGCGGCCCTGGTCGCCGCGGGTCTGCCGACCCCCGAGACCCTCCTGGCCCTGACCCCGGAGGCGGCCCTCAAGGCCCTGGAGGAGATGGGCTACCCGGCGGTCATCAAGCCCCTGGTCGGGTCCTGGGGCCGGCTGGTGACGCGGGTCACCGGCCGGGCGATGGCCGAGGCGGTGCTCGAACACGTCGCCGCCCTGCCCTCCCCCCAGTCGCACGTCGTCTACGTCCAGCGCGAGGTCGCCAAGGCGGACCGGGACATCCGGGTCCTCGTGGTGGACGGCCGCGCGGTCGGGGCGACGTACCGCAGGAGCGAGGACTGGCGCACCAACGTGGCCCGCGGCGCGGTCAGCGAACGCTGCCCGCTGACGGACGACCTCACCGCCCTCGCGGTGGCGGCGGCGGACACCGTCGGCGCCTGCGTGGCGGGGGTGGACCTCCTGGAGGAGCCGGGCGGCCGGCTCACGGTCCTGGAGGTCAACGACCGGGTCGAGTTCCGGGGCCTGCAGTCGGCACACGGAACGGACCTCGATGTGGCGGACGCCCTGGCCGCCCTCCTGACGGCAAAGGCAGAGTCATGATCCGCGCAGCAGTGGTGGGAGCGGCCGGCTACATCGGCGGGGAACTGCTCCGGCTGCTCGTGGGCCATCCCCAGGTCGACGTGGTCGCCGCCACCTCCCGCACCCTCCAGGGACGCCAGGTCGACGGCGTCCACCCCAACCTGCGGCACCGCACGAAGCTGACGTTCTCGGCGGAGGACCAGCTCACCCGCTGCGACGTGCTCTTCCTGGCGACCCCGCACCGCGAGACCATGCACCGGATGCCGGAGTTCGTGGAGAAGGCCGGTGTGGTCATCGACCTGTCCGGCGACTTCCGGCTGAGCGACCCGGCGGTCTACGAGGACTACTACGGCACCCCGCACGAGGCCGCCGGGCTGATCGGCGGCTTCGTCCAGGGGCTCCCCGAGCTCCACCGCGAACGGCTGCGCGCCGCGGACCGGATCTCCGTGCCGGGCTGCATGGCGGCCGCCGGGATCCTGTCCCTGGTGCCGCTGGCCGAGGCCGGGCTGATCACCGGGGACATCACGGTGGACGCCAGGACGGGCTCCAGCGGCTCCGGAGCCAAGGCCGGCTCGGAGAACCTGCACGCCGAACGCAGCGGCGCGCTGCGGGTGTTCGCCCCCACCCGGCACCGGCACGAGGCGGAGATATCCCAGGCCACCGGGCACACCGTGCGGATGTCGGCGACCGGGGTCGAGGCGGTGCGGGGCGTGCAGCTGCTCAGCCGCGCGAACCTCGCCGAGGGGGTCGACGAGCGGGCCATCCGCTCCGCCTACCGGAGCCGGTACGCGGGCGAGCCGTTCGTACGGATCGTCGCCGCCCGGCGCGGGATGCACCGCTTCCCCGACGCCAAGATCCTCTCCGGCTCCAACTTCTGCGACATCGGCTTCGCCCTGGACCGGGGCGCCTCCACCGTCACCGTGATCGCGGCGCTGGACAACCTGGTCAAGGGCGGCGCGGGCAACGCCGTGCAGTGCATGAACGTGCGCTTCGGGGAGCCCGAGGAACGCGGCCTGGAGTTCACCGGCCTGCACCCCAACTGACCGCCCCCACCCACCACGTACCCAGTGAAAGGACCAGGCATGAGCAGCCCGCCACTGCTGCGGGGCGCGCCCGCCCGCACGGACACCACCGGCACCGGCCCGCACGGCGCCGGCCCCGCCGGCCCAGCCGGCCCCGACCGGTCCGCCCCCGACGCGGCGGAACTCGCGGTGATCGCCGGGCGGATCAGGGAGCACGTCCTCGCCATGTGCGCCGGACCCGAGGGCGGCCACCTGGGCGGGTCGATGTCGCTCGTCGAAATCCTCTCCGTCCTCTACTTCCGGGTCATGCGGCACGACCCCCGCTTCCCCGGGCTGCCCGAACGCGACGTCCTGCTGCTCAGCAAGGGACACGGCGGCATCGCCCTGTTCGCCACGCTCTGCGAGGCGGGCTACTTCCCGGCGCGGGCGCTGGAGGAGTACGCCAGGCCCGACAGCCACTTCATGGCCCACCCGCACCCGGAGATCCCCGGCGTGGAGATCGCCTCCGGCTCCCTCGGCCACGGCCTGGCCCTCGGTGTCGGCTACGCCCTGGCCAACCGGCTGGACGGATCGGACCGCCGCTGCTTCGTGGTGATGGGCGACGGCGAGCTCCAGGAGGGCTCCGTGTGGGAGGCCGCCTCGGTGGCGTCCGCGCACCGGCTGGGCGCTCTCACCGCGGTCGTGGACCGCAACGGCCTGCAGATCACCGGCGGGACCGAGACCGTCAACTCCCTGGAGCCGCTGGCCGACCGCTGGCAGGCCTTCGGCTGGCGGGTCCTGGAGGCCGACGGCCACGACGCCGGGGCCCTGACCCGGGAGCTGACCCGGCCCGCCGACCCGGCGCGTCCCACGGTGGTCATCGCCCACACCGTCAAGGGCAAGGGCGTGCCCTTCATCGAGGGGCAGGCGCGCAGCCACTACGCGCGGCTGAGCGACCGCCAGTACCTGCGGGCGCTCAAGGCCGTCCGGGCCTCGGCGGGAGGTGACCGGTGATGGGCACGGCACTCGCGCCCGCCCCGGCCCGGTCCGCCCGCGAGGTGTACCGCGACACGGTGGCCGAGCTGCTGCCGGGCGAACCCCGGCTCGTCGTCCTGGACAGCGACACCGGACTGTTCGGCGGGGTGGACTTCGGTTCCGCCGCCGACCGCTACCTCAACCTGGGCATCGCCGAGCACACCCTGATGGGCGCTGCGGCCGGCCTCGCCCGGGAGGGGCGCATCCCGCTGGTCAACACGATGGGGGCCTTCGCGTCCTCGCGCGCCGTGGAGGCCGTGAAGATCGACATCGCGATGGGCAACCTGCCGGTGCTGATCGCGGCCACCCACTGCGGCGTCTCCGCCGGGCACCTCGGCCCGACCCACCACGCGCTGGAGGACATCGCGGTGATGCGGGCGCTGCCCCACATGACCGTGGTCGTGCCGGGCGACGCCGCCGGCACCGGGGAACTGCTGCGCCAGGCGCTCACCCTGGGCGGCCCCGTGTACTTCCGGCTCGGCCGGGGCGCCACGCCCGACCTGCC
Source organism: Streptomyces sp. NPDC004126 (assembly GCF_050275515.1). Lineage (NCBI taxonomy): Bacteria > Bacillati > Actinomycetota > Actinomycetes > Kitasatosporales > Streptomycetaceae > Streptomyces > Streptomyces sp. NPDC004126. The sequence goes on from NZ_JBNNPF010000013.1 coordinate 167,739, forward strand.
CGCCGGCCCGCCGCTGCGGCTCGGCAAGGCCCAGCAGCTGCGGCACGGCACGGACGTCACCCTGGCCGCCTGCGGGCCCTACCCGGTCCTGGCGGCCCTGGAGGCGGCCGATCTCCTGGAGTCCGAGGGAATCTCGGCGAACGTGCTGCACCTGCACACCGTCAAGCCGCTGGACACCCAGGCGCTGCTGGGCTCGCTGGGCGTGCGGGACACGGTGATCACCGTGGAGGAGCACTGGCGGTCCGGCGGGTTCGGCTCGGCGGTCGCCGAGGCGCTCAGCGACGTGCGCCCGGTGCGGGTGCACCGGATGGCCCTCCCGGACGAGTTCGTCCCCGTCGCCGGCAGCCAGCGCCACCTGCTCGAACGGGGCGGGGTCAGCGCCCGGGCGATCGCCGATCGCGCCCGGACTTCCGTCGGGACGAGCCGGGGAGGCACCCGTTGAGCACGGCCGACACCTACCGCGCCGCCGGCTGGTGGCGCGACCGGACCGTACTGCACGACCTGCGCCGCTGGGCCCGCGAGCAGCCCGACAAGCCCGCCCTGGTCTGCTACCGGGGGGACGCGTACGAGACCGTCGGCTACGCCGAGCTCGCCCGCCGGGTCGACCGGCTGGCGGTCGGGCTGCTCCGGCTCGGGGTGCGCCCCGGCGACGTGGTGACCCTGCAACTGCCCAACTCCTGGGAGCTGGTGGCGCTCTGCCTGGCCGCCGCCCGGGTCGGGGCGGTCGCGGGACCGGTGGTCCCGGTGATGCGCCGCCGCGAGGTGGAGTTCATGACCCGGCTGACGCAGAGCCCGGTCTACATCGCCGCCGCCGCGTTCCGCGGGTTCTCCTACGCGCAGATGAGCGCGGAGGTCGCCGCCGCCGTGCCCACGCTGCGCCACCGGGTGCTCCTCGGCGGGACCGGTGCGGACGGCGACGGCGCGCTGGACTTCGTACGCGACCTCTACGGGCCGGAGCCCGACCCGGAGCTGCTCGCCTCCCTGGACGCGCTGGAGGCCGGACCCGACGACGCCGCCCAGGTGATGTTCACCTCCGGCACCACGGGTGAGCCCAAGGGCGTGCTGCACAGCCACAACACCCTGTACTCGATGAACCGGGCGCAGGCCGGCACCCTCGGCCTGACCGGCTCCGAGGTCACCGCGATGGGCTCCCCCACCACCCATCAGGCGGGCTTCACCTGGAACTTCGTGATGCCGCTGCTGCTCGGCGCGACCGCCGTCCAGGTGGACCGCTGGGACGCCGGGCAGATGCTGCGCACCCTCCAGGAGCAGCGGGTGACCTTCTTCATGGGGGCCCCGACCTTCCTCTCCGACCTGATCGACGCCCAGCGCGGGACCCCGCACGACCTGTCGGCGCTGCGCAGTTTCGCCACCGGCAGCGCGCCGATAGCCCCGCTGCTGGTGGAGGACGCCCGCGAGGTGCTCGGCTGCCGGGTGTACGCGCTGTGGGGCATGACGGAGAACGGCTGCGTCACGGTCACCCGTCCCGGGCAGCCGGCGCTGCGCGCCGCCGAGAGCGACGGCACCCCCGTGCCCGGCATGGAGGTCCGGATCGTCGGCGAGGACGGCGTGCCGGTGGCGCCGGGGACTCCCGGGCTGCTCCAGGTGCGCGGTTCCGCCCAGTGCCTGGGCTACTTCCGGCGGCAGGAGGTCTACGAGGCCTCGGTGACGGCCGACGGCTGGTTCGACACGGGCGACCTGGCCCGTGACGACGGCCACGGCGGGATACGGATCACCGGCCGGGTCAAGGACGTGATCATGCGGGGCGCCGAGAACATCCCGGTGCTGGAGGTGGAGGCGGCGCTGCTGCGGCACCACGCGGTCAAGGACGTGGCCGTGGTCGGGTACCCGGACCGCCGGCTCGGGGAGCGCGCCTGCGCGTTCCTGGTCACCACGGGTGACGCGCCGGGCCTGGAGGACGTACGCACGCATCTGGCGGGGCTCGGCATGGCCCGCACGTACTGGCCCGAGCGGCTGGAACTGGTGCCCTCGCTGCCGAGGACCCCGTCGGGAAAGATCCAGAAATTCGAGCTGCGGGACCGGCTGCGGGCCCGGGAAGGAGGGATGGTCTCATGAACTTCGGCTTCACCGCGGAACAGGAGGAACTCGGCAAGCGCACCGCGGCGTTCGCCGACGAGCAGGTGGCTCCGCACCGCCTCGGGAACGACCGGCGCGGCGCCTACCGCGACGGGCAGCTGGAGGCGATGGCGGAGGCCGGGCTGTTCGCCCTGCGGGTGCCGGAGCAGTACGGCGGCCTCGGTCTGGACGCCGTGAGCTCGGGCATCGCGCTGGAGAAGCTGGCCGCGGCCGATCTGTCGGTGTGCTTCCCGGTGCTCAACGCCGCGCTGATCGGCGGGGTCCTCGCCTCCAGCGGGAGTCCGGAGCAGCTGGAGCGCTGGCTGCCGCCGATCGCGCGGGGCGGGGCACTGGTGGCGCTCGCGCTGACCGAGCCCGGTCACGGCACGGACGCGGCGGGCATCGGGATGCGCGCCGAGCCCGAGGGCGACGGCTGGCTGCTCTCCGGTGAGAAGACCTCGATCATGGTGACCGCGTACGCCACCCACGCGCTGGTGTTCGCGCGGACCGGTGGCGACGGCGCTCACGGCATCAGCGCCTTCTACACCCCGCTCGACGCGGACCGGGTCCGCAAGGAGCGGCTGACCGACCTCGGCTGCCGGGCCGGCGGACGCGGACGGCTGGTCTTCGACGGGCTGCGGGTCGGACCGCAGGACCTCGTCGGAACGCTGGGCGGCGGGTTCACCGCGGTCATGCGCGGCTTCGGGGTGTCCCGGGCGCTGATCGCGCTGATGGCCATCGGAGTCGGGGACGCCGCGCTGGCGGAGGCGTACGCGCACGCGTCGCGGCGGTCCGCGTTCGGGCAGCCCATCAGCCGCTTCCAGTCCGTGGCGTTCCCGCTGGTGGAGCACACCACCCTGCTGCACGCGGCCCGGCTGGTGTGCTTCGAGGCCCTGTGGCGGGCGGACCGGGGCGAGGACCCCCGGATCCCGTCGAACATGGCCAAGTGGTGGGCCCCCAAGGCGGCGGTGGAGGCGGTGCACCAGGCTCTGCTGACCATGGGCCACCAGGGGTGGAGCGAGGACGGACCGGTCGCCCAGCGGCTGCGTGACGTCATCGGCCTCCAGCTCGCGGACGGCACCGCGGCGGCCACCAAGCTGACCGTGGCCCGGCTGCTGCTCGGCAAGGAGTACGCGCCGTGACGGCCCCGGTCGCCGAGGGCCCGGCGGGGCCGTTACGGTCGGCGGACGCCGTGCGGTCCGTGGCCGCCCTGCTGTCAGCGGGCGTCGGCCGCGGTGCGCAGCCCCTGGCGGTAGGTCTGCATCTTGGAGCGCGTTCCGCAGACGGCCATGGAGCACCAGCGTCCGCTCCGGTTGCGGGCCCGGTCGTAGAAGGCCCATTCGCAGCGGTGCTCGTGACAGGCCTTCAGCCGCTGCCAGGTGCCGTCGACGGCGGCCTCGACGACGATCGCCAGGACCTGGGCGATCATGCCCCGGGTGCCGGAGCCGGCGGGGCGCAGTCCGGGGGTTCCGGTGCCGTCGAAGGCCAGGACCAGCGGGCACTGCGCGGCGACGCGTTCGACCAGGGCGCGGGCCCCCGGATCGGCCCCCGCACCGTTGTTCTCCCGCATCAGGGCGCGCAGCGCCTCACGTACGGCGACCGCTTCCGCGCGGTCGGCGCCGGAGGGGGCCGCGGCGCCCGGGGGGAACCCGTGTCCCGCCATCCACCCGACGAGCCCGGCCCCGGTCGCGAACTCGTCGGGCCCGAACTCGACATTGACGCTGTTGACGAAGGACTGGACCACCGCGAGCCGGCCGGGGGCCACCTCACGGTCGCCGGGCTGACGTACGCGCTTGGGTTCGGCCATTCCCCAGACCCTACCGGCCAACCGCATTCGCCGGTATCCCCCGCTCGCGTTCCCTCCCCTGTGAAAGGAAACTCATGACCAGCACCAACGCCGCAGCCGGCGCCAGGCCGCCGCTCCTCCTGCTGTGTGCCGCACAGTTCATGCTCGTCCTCGACTTCGCCATCGTGAACGTCGCCCTGGGGGCCATGCAGCGCGACCTCGGCTTCTCGGCCGGCGGTCTGCAGTGGGTGGTGGGCGCGTACGCACTCTTCTACGGCGGATTCCTGCTGCTGGGCGGCCGTGCCGGTGACGTCTTCGGCCGCAAGCGCATGTTCGTGACGGGTCTGGCCGTGTTCACCCTCGCCTCGCTCGTCGGCGGCATCGCCTCCGAGCCGTGGGTGCTCGTGCTCGCCCGTGCCGTCCAGGGCTTCTCGGCCGCGGCGGTCTCCCCCGCGGTCCTGGCGATGATCGCCGGCGGCTTCCCGGAGGGGCCGGAGCGCGTGAAGGCCATGGGCGTCTTCGGCGCGGTCTCCTCGGCCGGGTTCACCGGCGGTGTCGTGGCCGGCGGCCTGCTCACCGAGTACCTCACCTGGCGTGCCGTCATGCTCGTCAACGTCCCGGTCGGGATCGTGCTCGTGGCGCTGGCCGCCAAGCGGCTGCTCGCCGACCACAACGCCACCCGCTCCTCCCGCCTGGACCTGCCCGGCGCGGTCCTGGTCACCTCGGCGATGTGCGCCCTGACGTACGGGCTGACCGCGGCCTCCGACAAGGGCTGGGACGCGACCCCCGTCCTCGCCTCGCTGGGCGGCGGCGCCGCCCTGCTGATCGCCTTCCTGATCGTGCAGACCAAGGTCTCCCAGCCGCTCGTCCCGCTGTCCATCTTCCGCAACCGCGCGCTGTCCGCGGGCAACGGGATCGCGTTCCTGTCCGGCGGCGTGATGTCGGTGTCGACCTTCTTCATCACCATGTTCATGCAGCAGGTGCTCGGGTACTCCGCGCTGAAGGCGAGCATGGGCTTCTTCCCGCAGGCGTTCGTGGTCTTCCTGTTCAGCCTGCCGGTCGTCAAGCTCACCCACCGGCTCGGCGCCCGCAACGTGCTGATCGCCGGCGGTCTGCTGCTCGCCCTCGGCTCGGGTCTGCTGGCCCAGGTGACGGCGGACAGCTCCTACCTGCTCGGCGTACTGCCCGGCGGTGTGCTGATCGGCCTCGGCGTCACGGTCATGATGATCGCCACCGCCATCGCCGGCACCAGCGGCGTCACCGGGCCGCAGATGGGTCTGGCCTCCGGCCTGTTCAACTCCAGCCGCCAGCTGGGTGTCGGCCTCTGCCTGGCGCTGGGCGTGGCCCTGGCCGGTGTGGTCCACGGGACCGCCGCGGCGATTCCGGTGAGCGGGTTCCAGGCCGCCTTCTGGTTCACCACGGCCCTCTCCGCGGCCATCGCGGCCGTGTCGGTCCTCGGCCTGCGGCGCACCGCCGTGGCCTCGGCCCCGGCCCACGCCGCCGGCCAGGCGGCCCCGGCCGCCGCGTCCCCCGCCGCGGCCGCCGCGAAGTAGG
>NZ_JBNNPF010000014.1:0-9752 GCF_050275515.1 Streptomyces sp. NPDC004126
GACCCACCACGAACAACGACGCCCGCACCGGCAACTCACACCCGAGATCAAACGGCCGCCGGGCCTCCTCCTCCACAGCCGCGGAAAGCTCCGCGGCCGTGCACTCGATGACGGCCCAGGGGACGTGTGCCGCGGATTCTTCGATGACCCGCTGGTGGGGCTGCCCTTCGACGGCGGGGAACACCGTCCGCAGGCTCTCGTGGCGGGTGACGACGTCGGCAAGCGCCGCGCGCAGCGACGCGGTGTCCGTCGCGCCCCTCAGCCGCCAGGCAATCGGAAGGTTGTACAGGACCGCATTGTCGGCAGAGGCCAGGAACCACAGGCGCTGCTGGGCGAACGACAGCGGAGGGTGCGGACTGGTCTCTTGAGGCTGGCTCACGGTGGTACTACTCCTGGCATGCCGGTGGGTGCGGTTTCAGCGAGCGCGGAGGCTGGACGGACGGATGTCGGTCCAGTGCCGTTCCACGTGGTCGAGACAGGCCTGCCGGCCGTCCGGTCCGAAGGTGACGTTCCACCCGCCGGGCACGGCGTTCTCGGCGGGCCACAGCGAGTGCTGGTCCTCGGCGTTCACCAGCACGAGGAATGTGCCGTCTTCCTTCTCGAAGGGGTTCGTCATCGAGCTTCGCTCCTAGAGGTCTTGGGGGCGGTCAGCGCCGGAATGGACACCGGGAGGCGACGCCAGATCTCGGGGGTGTAGAAGTGGCCGCCCGGCAGGACGTCGTGGCGGAAGTCCCCCAGGGCGAGGCCCTTCCACTGCTGCCCGGCATCCGAGGCGATCACGTCATCGTTCTCGCCGGTGATCACCTGGAGTGGCGTCTTGACCCGGTCGCCGGGCCGGTAGGCGAACGTGTCCCGCACGCGGATGTCCGCGCGCATCAGCTCCAGGGCCATTTCCTGAAGGTCGGGGTCTTGCAGGACGTGCTCGGGCATCAGGCCGTGGGTGCGCATCCAGGTGAGCAGCTGCTCGTCCGTGTCCCGCCGGTCCGGGAACATGTCCTTGACCGTCAACCCGCGACTCGGCGCGTTCGCGGACGAGACCACCAGGGCCTCGGGAACGGGCCCGCCCTGCTTCTCGATGCGGACAGCGACATCAAAGGCCATCCAGCCTCCCATGCTGTGGCCGAACAGGACGTAGGGACCCTCGGTCGCCGCGGACAGCACGGCCTCGGTCGCATCGTTCGCGAGCTCATCCCAGTTCTGGGCGAAATCCTCGAGAAAGCGTCCGTCTCGACCCGGATAGCAGATGGCCGCCAGGTCGACGTCCGGCGGGACGACATCGCCCCACGCGTGATACGGGCCGGTGCCGCCACCGCAGAATCCGAGACAAACGAGTGTTCGCGTTGGATTGCTCGTCCGGCGGGACCTTACGACTGTGGTGTCTTGTTCCGCTGCCATGGCGCGAATTCCTTATAGTGCGCAGAAAGTTAGCAAATACTGGCTTCGACGTGCTGGGCCAGATCACGCAGTCGGGGGTGCTGGTAGACCGCCTTGACGGGAAGTCGCACCCCGAGTTCCTTCTTGATCCTGGACACGAGTCGCAGGGCGATCAGGGAGTGTCCGCCGAGGGCGAAGAAGTCGTCGTCGGCGCTGATCCGATCCCTCCCCAGTGCTTCGGCCCAGACGTCGGCGATCAGCTTCTCCACCGGGCCGTCGGGTTCCACTCCCTCGCCGGTCTCCACCGTGTGCAGGGCGAGCAGGCGGTCCCGGTCGATCTTTCCGTTGACGGTCAAGGGAATGGAATCGATGTGGACGAAATCCGTTGGAAGCATGTAAGCGGGCAGCACTGTCGCACAATGGTCCCGGAGTTCCGTGGATGACGGCACGAGATCTGCGACGTAATAGGCCACGAGTCGGTCGTCGAGCACCTCGTCGTCTCGCACGACGACAACAGCGGTCTTCACTTCCGGGTGCGCGCACACGGCGGCTTCGACCTCTCCCAGCTCAATCCTGTAGCCGCGGACCTTCACCTGCCGGTCGGATCTTCCCATGAACTCCAGAACGCCGTCATCACGCCTCCGGACATTGTCGCCCGTCCGGTACATACGCGATCCGTCTGCGCTGAACGGGTCTGCGACGAATCGCTCCGCGGTGAGGGCCGACTGGGCGACGTAGCCGTGGGCCACACCGCTGCCCGCGAGATAGAGTTCGCCGATCTCGTGCTCGGGGACCGGTCGAAGGTTCCGGTCGAGCACATAGGCCCGCTTTCCGGGGAGCGGCCGACCGATATGGGGTCCTCCGCTCTCGATCCAGGCGGCAGTCGCGTCGACTGTGCACTCCGTCGGGCCGTAAAGGTTGAGGGCTTCGATCTTGCCGTCCGCCTTCGCCTCGGCGATCTCCTGCCACACGCGGTCGGGCACCGGTTCGCCGCCCATGAAAAGCCGCATGACCGGTCCGCCCGAGCCGTCCGCGAGGAGGCACGTACGGAACAATTCCCAATGGGACGGAGTGAGGTCGAGGTCTTCGATCCCATAGGTGTCGATGAGCGACCGCAGCCGCGCCGGATCAGTCCGATGCTCCTCGTCGAGGACAACCAGGGTGTCACCCCTGCAGACCCGCACCCATTGCTGCACGGACGCGTCGAAGGAAACACTGGCATTCCACCCGACGACACGGGGCTCCGGCGCATATACTCCGGCGTTTTCCAATGCCGCGATCAAACTCTCCACGCCACCCCACGTGGCTTGGACGCCCTTGGGCCGCCCCGTGGAACCGGATGTGTAGATCACGTACGCCGCGTCGTACGGCGTCGTGCTCAAGCACGGAACAGGACGGTCGTCCTCGGACATCCTCGCCGCTTCCGGCGACACGAGGGGCACCCCCTCGGCCCACGACAGGGAGGCCTGATCGCTGACCACCAGGCGGATCTCAGCCCCCTTCACCGCGCCGGCCAGCCGCTCCTGCGGGTAGGACGGGTCAAGGGGCACGTAGACGCCACCCGCCCGCCAGACACCCAGCAGCGCGACGACGAGGTCGGTGCTCCGGGGAAGGCTCACGCCGACTCTCATCCCGGGCTCAAGCCCTCGCCCTCGCAGAATCCGGGCAAGGCGCGATGAAAGGTGGTCGAGTTCGGTGAAACTGAGCTTACCGCCGATCGCGTGAACCGCGATCCGCTCCGGCGCTGCCGCCACGATCCGATTGAATCGTTCCAACACATCTACGGGCGGTTCACTCATGCAGAATTTCCCCCTGAACGGTTCCGGATAATGTGCAGCAGTTACACGTTTGGCGTGAACGGCGAAGCCGGCGCCGGAAGCGGGCTCGGCTTGCAATGGTCCAAGGAAACCGGGTCACCCATGGCCACCACGATCTTTCGGTCGCCACGGAAGGGATCACGACCGTGCGCAGCCAGAATGTTGTCCACGAGCATCACATCACCCGGCTGCCAGGACTTCCGAACCGTCGCAGCCTCGTATGCAGAATTGACGGCATCCAACTCGTCCGAAGTGAGTGGCAGCCCGTCACCGAAAGCCGTGTTGAACGGCAGCCCGTCCCGGCCGAACTCCTCGACCAAAGCTTCGCGAATATCACTGTCGAGCGAGAGCGAATTCCAGAAGGCAAGGTGATTGAACCAGACTTGCTCGCCGGTCTCCGGGTGCTCGATGATCCCTGGACGAACTTGCCGGGTCACCAGGCGGTCGCCCTCTTTCCACTCCCACGAAATGAGATTCCGTGCACAGTATTCCTCGACAGCCGAAGGATCCTCGGTCGCGAAGGAGGTTCTCCAGTCGAGAGATATGTACTCGGAGTAGTTGCGGGTGAGCAGCCAGCCGTGCTCGCGCATGCGGTCCAGAAGCCGAGGAGGGATGCCGCGGAGGACCTGCCGTACATCGGCGACCGGGGTGGCTCCGCCCTCGGCGGGCGCAGCGAGGCACCCGAACAGCAGCGTCCCCGGAAAATCGAGTGTGTAACTGTTCTCGTTGTGCATTCGTATGGCCTGCGAGGCCGGAAGGTCTGTCGAGGAATAGACAGAATTACCGTAGTCGCTCCGCGGTGTCGCCTTTTCGCGATAGGGCGTCTGCTGCGGGATGAGCACATCGCGCACCCTGCCGAAGCTTTCGGTATCGAAAACAGGAAGGCCGCGGATGAAAATCGCACCGTGCGTACGCAGGGCGACCCGCAGCTCCGCCATCATCGATGAAAGCTGTTCACACGCCTCCGATATCCCGCCTACCGGAGAGAGCGACAAGGTCGCCGGCTCCCCTGTCTCGATACCCCAAGAAACCACACCAGCTGTTCCAGCAAATGGCACGAATGCCCCCCGTTTAATGTTATTCAAGCCTGGTCGAGCGAATAACGAGCATCACGCTAACGATCATCAAGCAGGCCTGTCAAGGCCTTTAATCTGCAGCCGCCCACCGCGCCACGAAAACATCAACAATCGGGCAAATTGCGGATACTCGACCTGCGGGGACGGGCGAAGCATCACCGCAGGACCCCCTTGTCATCGGTTTCCTGGATGAATCCGTGCGCGGCGAACCGGCGCAGGTCGCAGCTGCTGGACCCACGGAGCTCCCCGGGACGCACCGCCGTCCGAGAGGCGGTGGCCGGGCCTTCCTGTCAGGGGGCGGCGAGCACGGACGCGGCCCGGGGGTGTCCGCGCCTCACCGGATCGCCTCGGGGGACAGCTCGCGGCCCGACGCGAAAGCGGTCTCGAAGCCCGGTGCGCCCAGGTCCCTTCGGGCGAGGGCCGCCGTGCGGTCGGTGTCGGTGCGCTCCCCCGCCGGCAGGGGGGAGCCGACCGAGTCGCGCAGGGCGGCGGCGGTGCCCAGGAGGGACGCGGCCCGGGCAGACCGGCCGGCCAGGGCGTGGGCGCCCGCCAGACCTTCCAGCGCGAGTGCCTGTGCGCGCGGGTCGCCGGTGCGGCGGGCGGCGTCCAGGCCCTCCTGGTGCAGGGCCAGTGCCCGCTCCGCGTCTCCGCGCTGCTCGGCGGCGTAGCCGAGCTGCGCCAGGATCAGCGCGGCGCCGGAATCCACGCCGAGGCGCCGGTTCCACTCCAGCCAGGGCAGCAGCAGGGCTTCCGCCGAGTCCAGTTCGCCGCGCCGCCGGGCTCCGAGGGCCAGGCCGGTCTCCGCGAACTGCTGTGCGGGGGCGTGCGCCTGCTCGACCGCCAGCTTGCGGGCCCGTTCGTGGAAGTCGGTGGCCCGCACGTCGTCGCCGGTCAGCAGGGCGAGCCGGCCCAGCCGGGCCAGGCCGAAGGAGGCGCTGGTCCACAGGCGCAGCTCCTCCGCGTCCCGTACGCCGTCCCGGTGCAGCCGGGCCGCCGTCTCGTAGTCCCCGGCGATCTCGGCGAGGACTCCGAGCTGTTCGGCGGCCTGCAGATCGCCCCAGCGGTCCCCGAGCCCGGCGAACAGGGCGGCACTGCTCTCGGCGTACCGGCGCAGGGCCGGCAGATCCCCCTGGTAGAGGGCGCGCGTGGCCCGGGCACTGAGTGTGGCGGCCTCCCCCCAGCGGTCGCCGAGCGCCCTGAATTCGGCGCCCAGCGCCGTGAGCTCGGCGGCGTCCGCCTCCTGCTCCGGCGGGCCGCCGAAACCGCAGCGGGCGAAGAGGAGCAGCCAGCGGGCGTGCGGGTCCGCGGCGGAGAGGTCCTGCGCGGGCGGTACGTCCTGTCCGGTGAGCAGTGCGCACGCGGCGCGGCGGGCCCGGGCGGAGGCGTGGTCCGGATCGCGGTCCGGGCCGTCCGGGACGGCCGCCGCCCCGTCCGGGTCGTGCCGGGTGAGGACGAGGTCCAGTGACCGGACCGCCTCGCCGATCCGGCCGCGCAGATGCCAGTACCAGGTGAGGGAGTTGACCAGGCGCAGCCCGTACGGCCCGCAGGCCAGGGCGGCCCGCAGGTTCGGGGACTCGGCGTCGAGGCGGTGCAGCCATTGGCGTTGCGCGGGTCCGCGCAGCAAGGGGGCTGCCTGCTCGGCGAGTTCGGTGAAGTGCAGGGCGTGCCGGTGCCGGACGTCCGCGGCCGTGCCCGTCTCGTCGAGCCGTTCCCGGCTGTAGGCGAGGACGGACTCCAGCATCCGGTAGCGGGTGGCGGCGCCCGCCGCCGGGACGACCAGGGAGCGGTCCACGAGCCGGCCGAGCAGGTCGAGGACCTCGTCGGCGGGCGTCCCGGCCCCCGCGCACACGGATTCCGCCGACTCCAGCGTGAACCCGCCCGCGAACACGGAGAGCCGCCCGAGCAGGGTGCGCTCGGGCGGGGTCAGCAGCTCCCAGCTCCAGTCGATCACGGCGCGCAGGGTGCGGTGGCGGGCCGGGGCGTCCCGGCGTACCTGGTTGAGCAGTCGGAAGCGGTCGTGCAGCCGGTCGGCCAAGGCGTGCGCTCCGAGCGACCGGATCCGGGTGGCGGCCAGTTCCAGGGCGAGCGGTATGCCGTCGAGACGGCGGCAGATCAGTGCGACGGCCTCGGTGTTCTCCGGCTCCAGGGCGAAACCGGGGGCGCCGGCGGCGGCCCTGGCGGTGAAGAGCTCCATGGCCTCGGACTCGGCGAGCGGGGCCACCGCCTCCAGGACCTCGCCCGACAGGGCCAGGGGCTCCTGGCTGGTGGCGAGGACGTGCAGGCCCGGGGCCCGGCTCAGCAGGCGTCCCATCAGCGCGGCGAGCGGCTCGATGAGCTGCTCGCAGTTGTCGAGGAGGAGCAGCAGCCGCCGGACCGACAGGGCCCCGGCCAGCCGCTCCTCGGCCGCCCGCCCGGTGGGCCTGGTGGGCTCGGTGTGACCGGTGTGACCGCCGTGTTCTTCCGGGCCGTCGCCGGCGGTGCCGTCGTCGCGGAGGCCGAGGGCGGCCGCCACGGCCTCCACGGCCTCGGCGTCGGTTCCGATGCCGGCGAGTTCGACGAACCAGACGCCGTCGGGGAAGGTCTGCGGGCCGTGCTCGGCCAGACGGGACGCCGCCGCCAGCGCGAGCCGGGTCTTGCCGACCCCGCCGGGCCCGGTGAGGGTGACCAGCCGGCCCGCCCGGACCAGACCGCACACCCGGGTGATCTCGTCCCCGCGCCCGACCAGGGAACTGACCGGCGCGGGCAGGTTCGTACGGATCCGCGGCCCTGGGGCGGAGGCGGAGGCGGAGGCGGGCAGCACGGCCGCGGGCGTGGAGGACACCGCGGCAGGGGCCAGGGCCGGGTCCTGGCGGAGGATCGCCTCGTGGAGCCCGGCGAGTTCCGGACCGGGGTCGATGCCCAGCTCGTCCGCGAACCGTTCCCGCAGTTCCCGGTACACGGTGAGCGCCTCGCTCTGCCGGCCGGACCGGTAGAGCGCCCGCATGAGGGCCGCGGACAGCCGCTGCCGCAGCGGATTGCGGCCTACGAGGGCCGCCAGTTCGTCGGCCAGCAAGGCGTGTTCGCCGATCTCCAGGCGCAGCTCCGCGTACTCCTCCCACACCGTGAGCCGCTGTTCCGCCAGCCCGGCGATGGCCGCCTGGGCGAAGCCGGCATCGCGTTGGTCGGCGTACGCCTCCTCCGCCCGCCACAGCCCCAGGGCCTGTGACAGCAGCGAAACCCGGGCCGCCGGATCGGGCTGCTGCCGGGCCCGGGCCGCGAGCGCCTCGAACCGGCCCGCGTCCACCGCCTCCTCGGCCACCCGCAGCGCGTAGCCGGCCGGCCCGAACTCCACCAGGGCCCGGGCCGCCGGGTCGGCCTTGGCGAGGGCCCGGCGCAGCTGGGACACCTTGGTCTGCAGGGTGTTGGCGGGATTTCCGGGTACGGAGTCACCCCACAGGTCGTCGATCAGCCGGTCCGCCGGCACCGGCCGGCCGCGGTGCACCAGCAGATCGGCGAGCAGGGCCCTGACCTTGGCCTCGGGCACGGGGACGGGTACTCCGTCGTCCGTTCGGACGGTGACCGGGCCCAGCACCTCGAAAAGCATGTGATCACGTTAACCGGTGGCCGCACGGCCCTGCCGGGACGGCCGTGCGCGGACCGTCAGCGGTTCGTGCGCGGCCCCCCGCATCGTGATGTCCGTGGCCGAGACCGGCCACGAAGACAGAACTCAGACCCCACAGCCCGGAGGCCAGAACCATGTCCGTCACCTCTCGTGAGATCCGGCTCGCCGCCCGTCCCGCCGGTGAGCCCGGCCCGCAGCACTTCTCCCTGGTGAGCACCGAACTGCCCGAGCCCGCCGAGGGCCAGATCCTCGTCCGGAACACCTGGATGTCCGTCGACCCCTACATGCGCGGCCGGATGGACGACGCCCCCTCCTACATCCCGCCCTTCGAGCTCGGTGCCGCCCTGGAAGGCAGCGCGGTCGGCGAGGTGGTCGCCTCCCGCGCGGGGTCCGTGCCCGTGGGGTCGACCGTGTCGCACTTCCTCGGCTGGCGCGAGTACGCCCTCGTGGACGCGGCCGCGGCCACCGTCGTCGATACGGCGCTCGCTCCGCCCGCCGCCTACCTGGGCGCCCTCGGCACCACCGGCCTCACCGCCTACGCCGCACTCACCCGTACCGCGCCGGTCCGGGAGGGCGACGTCGTCTTCGTCTCCGCGGCGGCCGGGGCGGTCGGCAGCGTGGCCGGGCAGCTGGCCCGGAAGCTGGGGGCCTCCCGGGTGATCGGGTCGGCCGGCGGCCCGGAGAAGACGAAGAAGCTCCTCGACGCGTTCGGCTACGACGCCGCCGTCGACTACCGGGCCGGCGGCCTCGACGAGCAGCTCGGCCAGGCCGCGCCCGACGGCATCGACGTCTACCTCGACGCGGTCGGCGGCGACCACCTGCGCGCGGCGATCGGCGCGATCCGGCCCGGCGGCCGGATCGCCATGGTCGGGGCGATCAGCGGCTACAACGCGACCGCGCCGGCACCCGGTCCGGACAACCTCTTCCGGGCCGCCGCCCAGGAGGCGACCCTCCGGGGCATGCTCGTCAGCAGCCATTTCGACCTCTTCCCGGAGTGGACCGGCAAGGCCGCGGGCTGGCTCGCGGACGGCAGCCTGCACACCGAGCAGACCGTCGTCGAGGGCATCGAGCGGGCGCCCGAGGCCTTCCTGGGTCTGCTGCGCGGCGCCAACACCGGCAAGATGCTGGTCCGGCTGGGTGACCGCTGATGTCGCACCCGGACCCGCGCACCACCGGCAGGGCACGGACCCGTGCCCGCGCCCTGCTGGTGGTGGCGCACCCCCGCACCGATTCGCTGACCGCTCAGCTCACCGCCCGGACCCGGGACAGGCTCGTGCACGAGGGCTTCGAGGTGGACCTCCTCGACCTGCACGAGGAGGGCTTCGACCCCCGCATGACCCCGGCGGACGAGCCCGACTGGGCCGACCGCGAGAAGGCCTACTCCCCCGAAGTCCGGGCGCACATGCGGCGGATCGAGGAGGCCGACGCGCTGGTCGTGGTCTTCCCGCTCTGGTGGTTCGGTCTCCCGGCCGTGCTCAAGGGCTGGATCGACCGGGTGTGGAACCACGGGTTCGCGTACGGCCGGAGCAAGCCCCGGCTGGCCGGCAAGCGGATGGTGTGGATCAGCCTGGTCAGTTACACGGAGGAGCAGTTCACCGAGCTGGGCTGGGACCGGGTCGTCGCCCGCACCCTCCGGGAGGGGATCTCCGGCTTCTGCGGCATCGAGGACGCGTCGGTCCACTTCGTGTACGACTCCCTCCGGGCGGGGGAGCAGGCCTTGGCCGCAGCCGCCGGCCCGGCGCTCGACGGCCTCGCACCGGCGTAGGGGTGGACGGACTCCGGGCCGGAACGGCGGTGCCGGCGGTGCCGGCGGTGCCGGCGGTGCCGGCGGTGCCGGCGGTGCCGGCGGTGCCGGCGGTGCCGGCGGTGCCGGCGGTGCCGGCG
>NZ_JBNNPF010000014.1:9852-172969 GCF_050275515.1 Streptomyces sp. NPDC004126
TGCCGGCGGTGCCGGCGGTGCCGGCGGTGCCGGCGGTGCCGGCGGTGCCGGCGGTGCCGGCGGTGCCGGCGGTGCCGGCGGTGCCGGCGGTGCCGTCGGTGCCGTCGGGCACCGAGCCGCTGCCGCGTCGCGTTGGCTCGTACGGGTGAAAGCGCGGGGGAACCGGCGCGGACAGGCCTGCCCGCGGTGCGCCGGGATGCTCGGGGGGTGACCTTGGGTCTGGGTGGGTCTTGGGAGCTCCGGAGGTGCTCGATGCGTGGAGCCGGCCAGGTCGGGTGGGCCGCGGGCGTGGTGGCCGTCGCCCTCGCGGCGACGGCGTGCGGTGGTGGGACCGGTGGTGGCGGGGGCGCTGACGACGTCGTCAGCTCCTCCTGGGGCGATGCGCAGAACCCCCTGGAGCCGGGGAACACCAACGAGTCCCAGGGTGCCAAGGTCCTGGACATGGTCTTCCGGGGTCTCAGGCGGTACGACCCGAAGACCGGCGAGGCCAGGAACGTGCTGGCCGAGAAGATCGGGACCGCTGACGGCCGGAACTTCACCATCACGGTCAAGGACGGCTGGAAGTTCAGCAACGGCGAGCCCGTGACGTCGCGGTCGTTCGTCGACGCCTGGAACCATGCGGCCGACGTGCGCAACAAGCAGAAGAACGGATACCACTTCTCGAACATCGTCGGCTACGACGATCTGCACCCGGCCACCGGAGAGCCCAGGGCCAAGGCCATGTCCGGCCTCGTCGTCAAGGACGACAGGACCTTCACGGTCGCCCTCAAGAAGCGGTACGCCACCTGGCCGCAGACCCTCGGCCACCACACCTTCTTCCCGCTCCCCCGGGCCTTCTTCACGGATCACGCCGGCTGGCTGGCCAAGCCCGTCGGCAACGGCCCGTACACGGTGGACTCGTACGCCAAGGGCACCGTGCTGAAGCTCCGCAGGTGGGACGGGTACCCGGGCGAGGACCGGGCCCTGAACGGCGGCGTGGACCTGAAGGTCTACAACGACGGCAACACCGCGTACACGGACCTGCTCGCGGGGAACCTCGACCTCGTCGACGACATTCCCATGCAGCAGCTGAAGCAGGTCCGCAAGGACCTCGGCGCCCGGTACATCACCAGGCCGGCCCTCGTGCTCGCGACCCTCACCTTCCCGATGTACGACCCCCAGTGGAACAAGGAAGGCATGGAGAAGGTCCGCAAGGGCATCGCGATGGCCATCGACCGCGAGGAGATCACCCGGCAGATCTTCCACGGCACCCGCACTCCGGCCACGGACTGGGCCTCCCCCGCCCTCGGCACCAAGGGCGGATACTCCGAGGACGCGTGCGGCGAAGCGTGTACGCACGACCCCGCCGAGGCCAGACGCCTCATCCGGGAGGGCGGGGGCCTGCCCGGCGGCAGGATGACGCTGACCTCGAACGTGGACGCCGGCTCGCACCTGGAATGGATGGACGCCGTCTGCAACGGCATCAACAACGTGCTCGGCGAGGGACCGGTCTGCACCGTCAACCCGATCGGCACCTTCGCCGAGTTCCGCAACCAGATCAGCGAGCACAGGGCCCCCGGCCCCTTCCGCTCCAGCTGGCAGGCCGACTACCCGTCCATCCAGGAGTTCCTGCAGCCCCTCTACCGGACCGGATCCGCCGACAACGACGGGATGTTCAGCGACACGCGCTTCGACCGTCTCGTCGACGCGGCCCTGGAGACGGCGGACCCGGCCGAGGCGACCCGGCTGTTCCTGGACGCCGAGAAGATCCTCGCCGAGCAGGTGCCGGTGATTCCGCTCTGGTACCAGGACGGAACCGCGGGCTTCTCCGAGCGCCTCTCGAACGTGGCACTCAACCAGTACGGCACCCCGGTCTACGACCAGATCAAGGTCGGCTGACGGCTCGGCGCGGTTCACGGGTGCAGGCGGTCGGTGAGGAAGGTGAGGATCGCGTCGCGCGCCCGGACCGTGGGGTGGCCCGCCTCGTCGACGAGGTGGGCGGTGACGACGCTGTGCGGCGTGCCGACCAGCTCGGCGAAGAAGGGCGGCGGCGCCGGGTTGGCGGCGGTGTCCGGGAGGACCCGGCCGTCGAAGGCGTCGCCCAGCAGGGCCCGGTAGGCGGCGAAGCGCTGCCCTGTGCACCAGCGGTCGCCCTCGAAGCGGTGGG
Source organism: Streptomyces sp. NPDC004126 (assembly GCF_050275515.1). Lineage (NCBI taxonomy): Bacteria > Bacillati > Actinomycetota > Actinomycetes > Kitasatosporales > Streptomycetaceae > Streptomyces > Streptomyces sp. NPDC004126. The sequence continues at coordinate 11,999 of NZ_JBNNPF010000014.1, forward strand.
CGAGGACGGTGAGTCCGTCGCGGTGGAGGCGGTCGCGCACCGCTTCGGCGTCCGCCGGGTCGAGTTCGATTCCGCCGGGGTCGTCGAGCGGCAGTGACGGGTGGTTGACCACCGGGGCGATCACGGCGGGCTCCAGGGCCATGGTGAGGGCGAAGTTCCCCGTGAAGCACAGGCCGATCGCCCCCACCCCCGGCCCGCCGCACTCCGAGTGGGCCCGGCGCGCCAGGCCTCGCAGCCAGTGCGTCACCGGGCTGGTTCCGCCCCCGGCGAAGGCGCGGAACTCCGCGCTGACGCATGCGCGGCGGACGACCTCCCGGCCGCGTTCGGCCGTGGGGAAGGCGCCGTCCGTCCCGAAGAGGGAGGGCACGTGGACGGTGAAGCCCGCGTCCCGCACCCACCGCGCGAGCCGCAGGACGTCGGGGCTGACGCCCGGCATCTCGGGCAGCACCACGACCGCGGGGCCGGTCCCGGCCACGTACACGGTCTTCTCCTCTCCCTCCACGGCCACGGTCCGGCGGATGAAGTCGGTGAGGGGATCGTCGTTGTCGTCGGTCATGGGGCCAGCCTGACGCGGAAGCGGCTGCCGGGTGAGGGGCCGGATCGCCGGGATCAGGGGGGATCTCGCCATACCCTGGGAGGGCGGGGGGCGGTGTACGGGGGTACAGGTGAGGTCGGGAGACGGGCAGTCGGCCGCGGGCGGCGACGGGTCGGGGGAACTGCGGGTCGGGGTGCTGGCGTACCCGGGGTGCTTCGCGTCCGAGGTGTTCGGCGTGCCGGACCTGCTGACGATGGCCGGGCACGTGGCCGGGCCGGACGCGCCCGGCTGCCGGGTGGCGGTCGTCTCGCCCCGCCGCCGGGTCACGGCTTCGGGCGGCGCGAGCCTGGAGGTGCGGCCCCTGCGCGAGGTGGACGTCCTCGTGGTCCCCGGCTTCGAGCTGCGTCCGGGGGCGGATCTCGACGCCGTGCTCGGCCGGCTCCTCCCGGAGACCTCGGCGATCCGGGCGCAGGCCGCGGCCGGCACCGCCGTGGTCTCCCTGTGCGTCGGCGCGTTCCTGCTCGCCGAGGCGGGCCTCCTCGACCGGCGCCGGGCCACCACCTCGTGGCTGCACGCCGGGGAACTGGCCCGGCGCTGTCCCGAGGCGGAGATTCAGCCCGAGCACCTGGTCGTCACGGACAGGGGCGTGACGACCACGGCCGCCTTCAGCGCGATGTACGACTTCACGCTGGACCTGATCCGCCGGCACCACGGCGCGCGGGTGGCCCGGACCACCGCCCGTGTCGCACTGCTCGACGAGGCGCGGGCCTCCCAGACCCCGTACGTCGATCCCCGGCTCCTGCCGCAGCCCGGCCGGGAGTTCTCCCAGCGGGTCATGCGGCGGCTCGACCAGAACCTCGCCGAGCGGTACGACCTCGCCGCCCTCGCGGACGCCTTCCAGGTCAGCCCCCGTACGCTGCTGCGCCGCTTCGCCGAGGAGACCGGGCACAGCCCGCTGGTCCACCTCCAGGCCGCCCGCGTCCGCCGGGCCCGCCATCTGCTGGAGTCCACCGACCGCACCGTCGCCGCGGTCGCGGCGGCCGTCGGATACCAGGACCCCGGCACCTTCGCCGCGCTCTTCGCCCGCCACACCGGCCTGCGCCCGAGCGCCTACCGGGCCGCGTCGCGCCGGCGGTCGCCGCCGGGGTCCTGACCGAAGTCGCGGAACCTGCTGACCCGGCAGATCTGCCCGTCCGACCGGCCTTCCCGGCCGTCGGCCCGCTCCGTCACCGTGATCCCGACCCCGGTCTCCGGCACGCGGAACCGAACGATCCCCGCTGCCGCGTCGCTGTCCCACTCGACGTACGGGTCGAGCGCGTGTCCTGCCGCCTCGATGCCGGCCCGCACCGGCGCGAACCCGGCCGGTCCCGACACCACTCCGTAGGCCGCTGCGATGCGCGGCGGAACCTCGGCGACGGTCAGTCCGGCACGGTCCACGCGGATGACGAATCCGAAAGGCCGCCAGGTTCCGTCCTCCTCGCCGCGCAGGTGGTGCACCTCGATCAGCCCGTAGTCCTGGACCAGCCCCAGCGCCGTCTCACCCACCCACAGCGGCGCGCCGCCCAGGCGTACCCGCCACTCCTGCGGGGAGAGCTCCGCGCCGGCACCCAGAACGCCACCGGTCGTGGCCACGTCGATCAGGAACTCGTCGAGCACCGCCCTGCCCCCTCTACTGCTCGTAGGCGACGGTGAACCCCTGGACCGTCGCGTCGTACCTGTCCAGCTGGTCCCTGAGCGCGGCCGCCGCCAGGGGTGCTCGCAGTTCCAGCTCGGCCCAGCGGACGAACCGCAGTCGTTGCGGGATCCGGACGAGACCGGTGACCGCATCCCAGAACGCGGCCCAGTTCATGCCGTAGAACGACGGGAAACCGAGCTCCTGCTTGAGGAGCCCGTGGAGATCACGCTCGCTGTGCACCGAACCGACGTCGATCACCACCTCCAGGTCCGGATCGTGCGGCGGCTCTTCGGGAGTTCCCCGGAACGAAGGGAGCCACCAGCACAGGGCTGAACCGTCCTCAGGCCATGGACGGCCGGCGTCGACGTCGACGTCGAAGTCGAAGTCGAAGTCCTCGAACAGGTCGGTGGCCGGGTCGATCGGGCGCCACTTCGGGTCGAGGGGTTCGTCGTCCGCCGGGGGTCGGACGAACCGCCGCCCCCGCTGGTCGCAGGCGCCGTAGGCCAGGACGTTCTGCTGGGACTCGGCGAGCGACCACTGATTGGCGCCGCCCGGCTGGAACGGCCGGCGGAACTGGACCGGGTCGTCCTCCCAGGAGCAGACCGGGCAGACGGCGTAGGAACCGGGCCACCCGTCTTCGGCATCGAAGACGAGATGACCACAGCAGGGGCAGGGGCGACGCGTATCCACCGGACCAGTGTGGTCCATGCCCCGGGCAGCGGAGACTCAGGCCGGGGATGAGCTGCCGAGGTCGAACACGCCCCAGGCGGTGAACGGCTCGGCCTGGACGTAGATCCGGCTTCCCCGGCCGACGACCCGTCGGCGGCCCGGGATGGCTCCGTCGGGCAGGGTGAGCAGGGCCGCGTCCGTCGGTTCGACGGACGTTTCCGTGAGCTCTCCGAGGGCCAGCCGGTCCTGTTCCTCGCCGTAGCCGCCGTAGAAGGCGACCCGGTTGCCGTGGACGGCCACCGCTTTGGCACCGCGTACGCGGTTCGCCCGCACGGTCACGGGCCGGTGGGGGCGGTCGGGGCGTATCTCGGAGAGCGGGAAGTCCGTGTAAGTGCATGCCCAGGCGGTGGTGCCCGACACGTTCAGGGCGTAGCAGTCGAAGAGACCGGGGATGCGGGCGCCGTCCGACGCGTCTGACGCCCAGGTGAGCGCGCCGCCGGCGCTCCAGCGGCGGATTCCGGCCGGGTTCTCGTCGAAGTGCCCGACCCAGATGTGGCCGGCCTCGTCCACGAGCAGGTGCTCGATGGCGTCCCCGACGGAGAAGGACGAGGTCTCGCGGCCGAGCGGGTCGAAGACCTGGACCTGGTTCCCGTCCTCGTACCGGCGGGTGCGGGCTGCGGCGGCGACGAACCCGCCGTCGGGCAGGCGGTCCAGGCGCGGCCGGCGGGCCCGCACCGCGCTCAGGTCCGTGAGCTCGACGGCGCCGCCGCCCGGGTGGACGGAGACGACCTGTGCGTCGAAGGGCGGGAGGTCGCCGCCCGGTCGCGGGGCCTGCTCGGCGAGTAGCCAGTGGGCGGTGCCGAAGGCGTCGACGGTACTGGCCAGGACGTGGCGGTCGTGGTGCGCGCGGGGAAGGCGGGCGTAGGGGACGAGGGCGGTCTGCTGCACGGGCGGTCTCTCCTGGGTGGGCGGTTCACGGCCATCGGGCGCTGCGGTGGGTGGCGGCAGGTGGCGGCGGCAGGTGGCGCGCGAGCGGTGGAGAGGAGAGCGGGGTGCCTAGACGGCATGGCCCTTTCCGGTCGTCATGGGGTGATCATCTTCGATGGTCCGCCTCGTGACAAACGATTTCGGACCGTCCCGCCACGCCTTCTCCGTGAGGTGCAGGGCCGCGCGCAAGGCCGTGTTGAAGCGTTCCGGGTGGTCCTGCTGGGACATGTGGCCCGCGTCCTCCAGCACGGTGAGGGCGGCACCCGGGATGAGTGCGGCGCACTCCCGCGGGACCGACAGGGGGACTTCGGTGTCGAGTCCGCCGTGGAGGAAGTGGACCGGCACCCGGATGCCGGGCAGGCGGGGGCGGGGGTCGTAGGCGGCCTGATCGGTGACGAGGCGGTCGATCAGGGGGGTCGAGTGCAGGAGTTGGCGGACCGTCCCGTCGATCAGGGCCGGGTTCGCCCCCGGCCGGTACCAGTGGGGGACGAAGTCGGCCAGGGTGCCGGCGCGGTCCGTCCGCAGGCGGGAGAGGAGAGCGGCCGTCGCCTGCCGCATGCCGGTGGCGGTCGAGAAGTGGTGCAGCCCGGCGTCGACCGGGATCACCGCGCCGATCCGCTGTGGTGCGGCCAGCGCTGCCTCCAGTGCGTACGCCCCGGCGATCGAGGAGCCGATCAGCACCGGTGCCTCAAGGCGCAGCGTCTCCAGGAACCGCAAGGTGTCGTGGGTGGCGTCGGCGATGGTGTAGCCGGTCGTGGCCCGTGCGGAGCGGCCGCAGCCGCGCGAGTCGAGGGTGATCACGCGGTGGTCGCGGCTCAGGTCGGCGGTCTGCGCGTCCCACACCCGGCCGCTGGTGCCCCAGCCGTGCAGGAAGACGAGGGGGCGGCCCGCGCCGTGGTCCTCGTAGTGGAGGGTCGTTCCGTTGACGTCCGCGGTCGGCATGGTGGCCCCTTCTCCTCCGGCGGCCCGGCGGTTCCGGCGCCGCTGCGGCGTGGAGGCAATTCCAGTCGGGAAAGGCACCGGGTCCAACGCCTGATCCGCGCTTAGACTGATTGATGATCATGATGAATCGGGCCGAGGCCGAGGGCGGGGCCGAGGCCGAGTGCGGGGCCGAGGCCGAGTGCGGGGCCGAGGCCGAGTGCGGGGCCGAGTGCGGGGGCGGGGGCGGGGCGTCGTGGAGCTGCGTCAGGTCCGGTACTTCGCCGTGCTGGCCGAGGAACTGCACTTCGGGCGCGCCGCCGAGCGGCTGTACGTCGGGCAGCCGACCGTCAGCCAGCAGATCCGCCGGCTGGAGCGGGAGCTCGGGCTGGAGCTGTTCGACCGCACGACGCGGACGGTGACGCTGACCGGCGCGGGGCAGGCGCTGCTGCCCCACGCGCGCGCCCTGCTGGATGCCGAACGGGCGTTGCTGGAGGCGACGTCCGGGGTGCGCGCGCAGCGGGAGGCCACGTTGCGGGTGGGTACCAGTACCGGCCTGGGCCCCCGGCTGCAGGAGCTGCTCGCCGGTCTCGCCGAGCGTGCGCCCGCGCTGCTGGTGGAGCTGGCCGGCCTGCCCCTGGCGACGCGTCTGCGGCAGGTGCGGGACGGGGAGCTGGACGCGGCCTTCGTGCGCGGCGCGCGTCCCGTGCCCGGGCTGGAGGTGCTGCCGCTGTGGCAGGAGGAGCTGGTCGCGGCGCTCCCCGTACGGCATCCGCTGGCCGCGGCGGGCGAGGTGGCCCTGGCGGAGCTGGCCCGGCTGCCGCTGCGGATCGCCACCCGCGAGGAGAACCCGCCGCTGATGGACGCCGTGACCGCGGCCTGCCGGGCGGCGGGCTTCGAGCCGGTCCTGGGGCCGCCGTTCACCAACGACCAGGACACCCTGGCCGCCATCGCCGCGGGCCGGCACGGCTGGACCGTGTACTACGCCGCCCAGGCCGGGATCCAGCCGGCTCCGCACGTCGCCTTCCGCCCCTTCACCGCCCCCGCGCCGACCGTGGTGACGTGCCTCGCCGTCCGGCCCGGTCCCCCGTCCCGCACGCTGGTCGCCCTGCTGGAGGCGTGCCGGGGCCTCGGCACGACGGCCCGGGGCCGGGCGTGACACCGGGCGGCCGGTGCGGGAGGTGCCGGGGGCATCAGGCATGATCAGGCCTTCGCACCGCTCCCGAGGGAAGATTCCGATGAGACGCTCCATACCCGTACCGGCGGCCCTCGCCGTCGTGCTCGCCCTGGCCGCCACGGCCGGCTGTGGCGGCGGCCGCGGCGCCGACGAGGGGGCCGCCGGACCGTCGAAATCGGCCGCCGGTCCCGCGACGAGCGGCCCGCCGGCCCCGGTCAAGGTGCCGCCGCTCTCGGAGGCGGACGCGCGGGGCGTCGTCAAGGACCTCTCCCTGAAGGTCGAGGCCGACAACTTCGACGCCGCGTACTGGAAGGGCGTCACCGAGGGCCCCCTGCTGGAGCAGCAGCTCGCCGTCGTGGAGACCACCAGGAAGTACGCCGCCGACCGGCAGCCGAGCCCCGCCGACTCCCCCGGGACGGACGCCGCGGTGCACACGTGGAGCACCGGCAAGGACGACGGCAGCGACCGGTGGATCCTCGGCGCCCACGAGGTCCAGGGCCACACCGTCGGCAAATCCGGGACGGAGGCCGTACTGCGCTGGTCTCTGTTCCACCAGCAGAAGGCGGGGGCGCCCTGGCTCGCGGCCTTCACGGCCCGTGCTCCCGAGCCGACGGACCTGCCGCAGGTCGCGCTGGGCCCCGACGGCCGGGCCGTCACCGGCGGGGACACGGCGGGACTCGCGGCAGACCCGGCGAAGGTCTGCGGGCAGTACGGCGACCACATGTACACCGACGCCGGCGCGGGCGGCGTGAAGTGGAGCCAGGACGTGGCCCAGCGGAAGGCGGCCTCCGCCGCACAGCTGGAGAGGATGCGCACGTCCCTCGGGAAGGGCGCCAAGGTGGACGTCGGCGTCGACGTCCACCGCGGCTCGCACGGCCCCGTCTGGCGTACGACGGACGGCGGGGCACTCGTGGCGTGCACGGCGGTCAGCAAGGTGTACACGGAGTCGGGCCCCGGCCGGTCGACGACCTTCAGCAGCAGCGGCTGGGCCGGCACCACGGACATCCCGTGGGCCTCGTACACCCAGCGCATCATGGGCCTGACCGTGCTGAAGGTCGCCGCGGGCGCCACGGGCGAGGTGTCCGTCGCGGCCGAGTCGAACCTCCCGTACTCCTTCGACGGCACGAAGTACACCGGCTGACGGGGCACCCGGTGCCGGAACCCGTCCGGCGGAGCCGCCGCCCCTCCCATGGAGACCAACTCCGTTCCATACTTGGCTACTTGACGGGACACCAGGGGGGGCACGGATGGTACGGGACCTCATGCACTCGGTGTGGGTGAGCTGGCTCCTGCTCCTCGCGCCGTTGTGGGGGGCGTACGGGACCGGGGGCGGCTTCCTCGGGGCGGGCTTCACCGCCTCTCTCGTGGCCGTCGGCGGCGTCCTGCCCGCGCACGCGCTCGCCCGGTGGCGGGGTTGGGGACGGCTGCGGTTGCCGCAGTGGGCGGTGTACGCGCTCGCGGCGGCGGTGTGGTCGGCCGTGCTGGGCTTCCTCATGGCCCTGTTCATCATGATGCTGCCGCACGGATGGGGCTCCATGAGCTGGGGGCGCGTCTGGTTCTGGGCGCGCTTGGCGGCCGTGCCGGTGATCCCGGCCTCCGTGGTGAGCCGGCTGCTGATCCAGTACGTGGACTGGCTCAGGAACAGCCCGTGAGGGTCCCGGAGGAGCACCGGCGGCGAAATCCGGGCTCGCCGGGCCACACGGGTGGATTTCGGACCCGTTCGGCCGATCGCGGGTCGGCGCGGCGGACGCACGGTGGTGCGTACCGGCCGAGTGTGAGGGGATCGTCCGCGCCCCGCTGCAGGACGCCGTCGCCGGGAGTTGTGAGTCCCATGATCCGTTTCCTGTCCGCCCTGCCGGTCGCCGCCGCCGTGACGGCCGCGCTCGCCGTGCCCGCGGGCGCCGCCGCGGCCGACCCGAGGCCGATCACCTCGCCCTACGTCCAGGCCGCGGCCGACGTCACGGCCTCCGGTGTGCTGCTGCGGGCGAAGAACATCGACTGGGTGCGTCACGTCAACACCGGCAGGTACTGCGTGAACGTCAGCGAGGAGGTCAACCTCGCGTTCAGCGTGGTCCACGTGGAGCTGCCCAACTCCAACCGCCGCAGCTTCAGCACCGCGCCCAACGCCCTCTGCGGTCCGGACACGGTCACCGTCTACACGTACGACCTGGGCGGCAACTACGTGGACAACCCCTTCACGGTCGCCGTGTTCTGACCGCCGGGCGGTGTGACGAGGCCCGTGTCGTAGGCGGTGATGACGAGCTGGACCCGGTCGCGGGCGCCCAGTTTGCCGAGGAGCCGGGACACGTGCGCCTTGGCGGTGGCCACGGTGATGAAGAGCTCGCCGGCGATCTCGGTGTTCGACCGGCCGCGGCCGACCAGGGTCAGGACCTCCCGTTCCCGTTCGGTGATGCCCTCGACCGGCCGCCGGTCGGGCTCCGGGACGGGTTCGGGGCGTCCGACGAAGTCGGCGATCAGACGGCGCGTCACTCCCGGCGCGATCAGCGCGTCCCCGGCCGCGACCACGCGGATCGCCGCGAGGATGTCGTCCAGGGCCATGTCCTTGACCGCGAAGCCGCTCGCGCCGGCCCGGAGGGCGCCGTAGACGTGCTCGTCCTCGTCGAACGTGGTCAGTACGAGGACGCGTGCGGCCGCCGGTCCGGCCGTGATCAGGCGGGTGGCCTCGATCCCGTCCATGCCGGGCATCCGGATGTCCATCACCACGACGTCGGGGTCGGTGTCCAGGACCAGCCGGACCGCCTCGGCGCCGGTCGCGGCCTCGCCGACGACCACCAGGTCGGGGTGGTCGGACATGAGCACGCGCAGGCCGGACCGTACCAGCGGCTGGTCGTCGGCGAGCACCACACGGATGGTCATCGCGCCGCCTCGGCCTCGGCCCCGACCCCGGCGGCCGCGGGCGCGGCGGCCCCGGCGGGCGCGGGCAGTGGCAGGCGGGCCGCCACCCGGAAGCCGCCCTCGGGGCGCGGTCCGGCACTGAACCGGCCGCGCAGCAGGCCGGCCCGCTCGCGCATCCCGATGATGCCGAAGCCGTGGGCCGGTCCGTCGCCGGTGGTGCCGCGCCCGTCGTCCACGACCTCCACGTACAGCTCCTCGTCCCCGTAGTCGACGGCCACCCGGCAGTTCCCGGTGCCGGCGTGGCGCACCACGTTGGTCAGCGCCTCCTGCACGATGCGGTACGCGGACAGGTCGATGTCGGCCGGCAGCGGTCGCGGCTCCCCGCTGTGGCGTACCTCGACGCGCACCCCGGCGTCCATGGTGGCTGCCGCCAGCCGTGGGAGGTCCGCCAGCCCCGGCGAGGGGGCGAGCGGCGAGGGCTCCGGGTTGACCCCGCCCCGGTCGGCCCGGCGGAGCGACACCAGCGTGCGCCGCAGGCCCGACAGGGTCTCCCTGCTGGTGGCCTCGATGGTGCGCAGGGCTTCACGGGCCTGTGCCGGCTGGGTCTCGATGACCCGGCTGCCCACACCGGCCTGGATGGCGATGACGCCGATGCTGTGCGCGACCATGTCGTGCAGCTCCCGTGCGATGCGCAGCCGCTCGGCGGTGACGGCCTCGGTCACCTCCTGGGCGCGCAGCGCCGACGCGTGCTCGCGGCGCTCGCGGGCGAGCAGGCCGACCGTCCAGGACGCGGCCATCGCGAGGAGGCTGATCAGGCCGTTGACGGTCAGGTTCTCGCCGTGCGCGAAGCCGCCGATCACCAGGAGCCGTACGGTCAGGGAAACGGCCGCGGCGACCGTGGACGCCCGGCGGGTGCGGGTGGCGACGACGAAGCCCAGGACGAGGTCCGCCGCGAGGTACGACAGGAACTGGCCCTGGTACGAGACCGCGAGGCCCTCGTGGACGGAGTCCGGAGTTCCCGCCACCACGACGGTGGACCCGAGGAGCGCCAAGGCCAGGGCCAGGAACGGCCGTTGTCGGACCAGGCCGGCGAGCAGGCCGGCGGCGAGCAGCGAGCCGACGGCGTGGAGCGTGCCCGACGCCCGCGTCGCGGCCCCCACCAGCAGACCTGCCGCGAGGAGGTAGCAGGCGCCTCCCGCCCAGGCCAGGGCCTTGGCACGGCCTGGTGGGGCGGGATGGCCGGGCGGCGGCGTCGTCGTGATCGTTGCGGGGTTCACGCGGTGACACTAACCGGCTCCCGCGGGCGTGGCATCGGCCTCGGGGCGTACGCCCACGGGCCAATGCCCGGGGCGTGGTCGGCGTCCGTGGCCCCATGTCCGGACGGGCCCGGCCCGGCAGTGTGGTCGCCGTGATCGAAGTCAACGAACTCACCAAGCGCTACGGCGCCAAGACGGCCGTCGACCGGCTGTCCTTCACCGTGCGACCGGGCCGGGTCACCGGATTCCTCGGCCCCAACGGAGCCGGCAAGTCCACGACCCTGCGGATGGTCCTCGGCCTGGACGCCCCCAGCAGCGGCACCGCCACCGTCAGCGGCGTCCCCTTCCGCCGCCACCCGCGCGGACTGCGGCACGTCGGCGCCCTCCTCGACGCCGGCCAGGTCCACGCGGGGCGCAGTGCCGCCGCCCACCTGGCCGCCCTGGCCCGCAGCAACGGCATCCCGCGGCGGCGGGTGGGCGAAGTGCTGGAGGAGGTGGGGCTGGCGGAGGTGGCGGGGCGCCGCGTCGGCGGATTCTCCCTCGGCATGAAGCAGCGGCTGGGGATCGCCACCGCCCTGCTGGGCGACCCGCCCGTGCTCGTGTTCGACGAGCCGGTCAACGGCATGGACCCGGAGGGCGTGCTGTGGATGCGCCGGCTGTTCCGCCGGCTGGCCGCGGAGGGGCGTACGGTCTTCCTCTCCAGCCACCTGATGTCGGAGATGGAGAACACCGCCGACCAGCTGGTGGTCGTGGGCCGTGGCCGGCTCATCGCCGCCGAGTCGGTGGCGGACTTCGCCGCCCGCGGGCGGGGGCGCAGCGTCGTGGTGGGGACACCGCGGGCGGCGGAGCTGGCGGCCGTGCTGCGGGCGGCGGGGGCCGCCTCGGTCGAGCCGGAGGGCGCGGCGGGCTCGGAGGGCGTTGAGAGGCTCGCCGTGACCGGCCTCACGGCGGACCGGATCGGGGCGCTCGCCTTCGAGAACCGGATCAGGGTGAACGAGCTGACCAGCCGCACCGCCTCGCTGGAGGCGGCCTTCATGGAACTCACCGCCGACAGCGTGGAATACCCGACAGGAGAGGTCCGATGACCACCACACGCGAGTCCGTCCCGCCGGCCGTGCCCGTGCCCGTTCCCGTCCCCGCTCCCGTCCCCGTCGGCGCGGCCGGGCCGCGCGTACGCTTCGGCGACCTGCTCGCCTGCGAGTGGATCAAGCTGCGGTCCCTGCGGTCCACCCCCTGGGCGATCGGCCTCACCGTCCTGTTCGTCGTCGGCGCCGCCGCCGTGGCCACGCTGGCCGACGAGGCCGCGCTCTCGGGCCCCGCCGAGTTCCGGCCCTACGACGCCTACCCGCCGGCCGGCTACTGGACGCTGATCCTCGTCGCCGCGAGCATGGGCGCCCTCACCGTCGTGAGCGAGTACGGCAGCGGACTGATCCGCACCACCACCATGGCCGTCCCCGCCCGCGGCTCGGTGGTGCTGGCCAAGGCGGTCGTCACCGCGGCGCTGTGGACCGCGGTCGGCACGGCCGCCGCCACCGGTTCCTTCCTGGTGTCCCAGGCCCTCCTGGACGGGCACCGTGCCGGCGTCGCGATCACGCACCCCGGGGTGCTGCGGGCGCTGGCGGCATCCGCGTTGCTGGCTCCGGTCTGTGCGCTGGTCGGTCTGGGCCTCGGCGTACTGCTCCGGCACGCGGCCGGGACCATGGTCACCGGGGTCTTCACCCTGTTGATGCTGCCCACCATGTTCTCGGAGAGCAGCCGGTGGTCGGCGGACGTCAGGCACGCGCTGGTGTCGGCAGCCTGGAACCGCCTGGTCCAGAACTGGGAGCCGGATCCGGAGTCCCTGGGGTACACCGCCACGGTCGCCGGTTCCTGGACCGTGTACGTGCTCTGGCCGCTGATCGCGGTCGCGCTGGCCGTGCTCGTGGTGAGGCGCCGCGACGTGTGACCGCCGCGGGGGCTGCGAGTGCGGCGTTCGCGTGACGGGTGGGCCGTGGACGGCGCGAGAATCGGTCCTCCCCGGTGACACAAGGAGAAGGAGTCCGTTGACCGACCTCACCACCCTCAGTCGGCTCTGCCCGCCACCCGGGCCGGGTCTGCGCATCGCCTGGCAGCCCGTCGAATCCGCACTGGGCATGACCCTGCCCACGGACTACAAGCAGCTCGCCGAGCTGTACGGCCCGGGCCGGCTCTTCGCCGTCGGTGGCACGGACAACGGCGAGCAGATCTTCTGGATCACCGATCCGGTCGATGAACCCGACCGCTGGCACCTCGCCGTCAACGAGGCACGGGGCCCGTCGTGGAGTCGGCGGTCGTCGACACCTCGTCCATCCGGGCCTGGGCACGGGCCAACGGCTACGACGTACCCGCCCGAGGACGCGTCCCGGCCGAGATCCGCCGGGCCTGGGAGGAAGCCGCCACCTGACCGGGCGTGCGTCGTGACCTGCGGAGATGGCACGCGTCCCGACATGTGGCGCGTTCTCGGCGGGCGGCCCGGAGGGGGGTATGGTCTTCCGGTCACGGACGGCGATCGGATCGTCTGTTCTACCCCGAGGGAGCCGACATGACGGACCTGAACGCGCTGCGGGCGAGCCTTGCGTCTGGTGAGCACGAGTTCGCCGACACCCTGGCCTTCGTCGCCGCGCACTACGACTACCAGCCGCAGGCGTTCCGCAACGGGGGGCTGGAGAACGCCGCGGGTGAGAACGAGGGCTCCTGCAAGACGCTGGGGCTGGCGCTGCTGGAAGGTCTGACCGACGAGGAAGCGCTGCTGGCGTTCGGTGAGCACTACCGGAAGGTGGTGGCGACGCCGGACGACACCGATCACGGCAACATCCGCAACCTCCTGGCCCATGGCCTGGCAGGGGTGAGCTTCGCCGGGCAGCCGTTGGCCCGCAAGAGCTGAACGGCGGAGCCCGGGCGGGCGCCAGCCGTTCGTCACCGTTTCCCCACAAGTGCCTCTGCCGGCGTGGGGGTGGGCGGGGCCGGGGCTAGGGTCGTGGTCATGGGGGACGGACCGACGCGGGTGAAGCAGTGCAAGCAGTGCCGACGGCCGCTGGACGAGCGGCGTTGGGGGCGTCCCAAGCGGTTCTGCAGCCGGTGGCACCGGGTGAGGTACTGGCTGGAAGAGCTGGGGGAGCTCGTGTTGAGCTAGGGATCGTCGCGGACGGGCCCGGACCCGGGTGCTGCGGTCCTGCGGTCCTGCGGTCCCGAAACGGTCGTTCCCGGGCCGGGCTGCTCTACCGTTGACGGTGTGCGGGCCCGACCTGGCCGCGACGACGTCGTCGGACGTGCGGGCGGGCTGACCCCGGTATCGGCATCGGCACCGCAGTTCCATCGCGCAGGCGGTCAGGTCCGTGTCGTGCCTGCGGGGTCCGGCAGGGTGTGGAGGAGTTCCAGTCTGCGCTGGACGGCGTCCGTGGCTCCCGGGCGGGGGCCGGGGACGCGGCGGCGGAGGGCCACCAGGTGGGGGCCGAGTTCTCTGGCGCGGCGCGGGTCCGGGATCTGCTGCCACTGGTGGTGGGCGCGGTCCACGGCGCCTTCGACCGGCGGGGCGTCCGGGGCCTGTTCGCGGCCGAGGCGGGCGTCGGCGGCGGCCATCCACAGCTCGCAGCTGCCGGCCGCGTCGCCGGCGGTGTGGGCGAGGTCGGCCCGGACCTCCAGCCAGTGCACGGCCTCGGCGGACCCGGGCCCGTACGTGTGGGCGGCCCAGCCCTCCCACCGGGCGGCGAGCGACGCGGCCTCGGCGTGCCGCCCGGCGTGCGCGGCGGCGAGGATCGCGGGAAGCGGGTCCGCCGCGTCCACCGGCGTGGGGCGCGGCGGAACGGGCGTCGGGGTGGCGTCCGCCGCGAGCAGCAGGGCCGTGGTGTCGCCGGCCTGGGCGGCCGCCCTCGTGTGGAGTTCGGCGAGCGGCGGGGTCAGCCCGCTGCGCCAGATGCCGGCCACGCCCTTCAGGTAGGCGGGGTCTGCGACGCGGTGGCGGGCGGGCGCGGGGGTGACGCGGCCGTAGAGCGATGTCCCGTGGCCGAGCGTGAGGCCGTCGGCGGAGATCTTCTGCCAGGTGTCGGGGGTGGCGACCAGGTCGACGAGGACGGTGGTGGTCCCGGGGCGGCGCGGCTTCAGCTCGTTCACCAGCCAGGCCCAGGGCAGGCCGGTGTAGCGGAGGGTGGAGGGTGTGGTGCGGGCCAGGGCCAGGTGGATCCCGTGCTGCCTGGTGTCGAGGTGGAGTTGCCCCGCCAGGAGGAGCGTGAGGGGGCCCGGCGCGGTGGCGGCGGCGCGGATGCGGGTGAGGACGGTCTGCTGGTCCGTCGGATCGGACAGCTCGACGATCGTCCCGGCCGCGGTACGGGTCAGCGCGCTGGGCGGACAGGCCGCGAGCGTGGACAGGACGCTGCTGGCCGCGATGAGGCGGCCCTTGCCGGCCGGGGCGGCGGCGAGGAGCAGCGCGGTCCCGGGTGCGGTCGTCTCCCCTGTGATCAACACACGAGCACCGTACGCCACCTCGGCGACGGGCCTCAAAGGGTTCGGGTGACTCGATCCGTTCCGTGGACCCCGGCCGACCAGGTGACGGCCGGGGGGCGGACGGCGGCGCACAGGGGTCTGCCGTGGGCGTCGCTGAGGGCGAGGCGGGCGACCAGCAGCCCGGTGTCCGCCGCGGCGTCGGCCACCGCGGGGTCGACGGCGTCGAGCATGAGCTTCGCCCGGCGGAACATGCCGCGGGCACCGGTGCCGTCGACCCCGGTCCAGGTGAGGTAGACGAACCGCTGTCCGGGGCGGCCCTGGATCCAAGGGCCCGTCAGGTCGACGCCCGCGGTGCCCGGGCGGGCAGTGCAGTCCAGCGTCCAGAGCGCCGAGTCGGAGTCGCCGGGGTGGGCGTCCAGCAGCCGCGCGTCCCGGGCGCGTGGCTGGACGGCGACGTGGATGTCGTCGTAGCCGGGGAAGCCGGGGCCGGGCGGGCAGGTGCGGCCCGGCAGGTCGAATCCTTCGATCCGGATCTGCATGGGGCCACTCTGCCAGGCGGGGGTGTCAGCTCGCGTGTACGGCCGGCGTCGGGGCGTTCGTACGGAGTGGGCGGCGGAGGAGGCCGTGGACGGCTGCGGCCAGGAACCAGAGGAGGAGGGGGAACGCGGCCACGCGCTCCATGCCGCCCATGCCGAGGCCCGCGTAGTGGTGGGAGAGGAACGCGCCGAGGGCCGTGAGCGCGGTGAGGCCCAGGAGGGTGGCGGCCCGGCGGAGCAGTGGCGGAACCCGGTCCGTCAGGGCGGAGCCGGCCAGGACGAGGCCGAGGTTGCCCACCGCCATGATGAGCAGGGCGCCCAGGACGTGCTGGTTCTCGTCGACGTCCGCGGGAGCCAGTCCGGCCAGTACGAAGCCCACGCCGGCGCCGGCCAGCAGGATCCGGGCCGTGACGGCGGCGGCGCCACGGCGCCACGGGGCACTGCCGGTCAGGGCGAGGCCCACGAGGAGGAGTACGCCCAGGGTGATGAACGAGGTGTTCATCAGGCCGTGTTCGGGGGAGCAGACGTAGCGCGGTTCGGGGTCCGGTCGCAGCGCGCAGTGGGCGTTGCCCAGATCGCTGATGTTGTTCCGCGCCCAGCTGTACGGGCTCGCCCAGGCCGCCTCGGCGATCCCGTGGACGACGAAGAACTGCACCACACCCACGATCCAGGCCAGGTGGCCGATCCGGACCTTCATGCGTCCGCCTCCCGTCGGTGAACCCGTTGGATTCCTTGGGGACAGACGATCATGCGGCGGTGGGGGCGGACACTCCGACGGACCCCCTGGAGCGGGGTGGGGCAGGCCCTACCGTGCCCGGTCCAGGACCGCCGTGACCGCGGCCACGAGCCGGTCCCCCGCGCGGTCGACGCTGCCGTTCTGCGCGCTGATCTGGGCGCCTTCCAGGAGGAAGGTGATCTCCGCGGAGGCGTCGTCGGGCGCGTGCGCGCCGGCCCGCCCGCACATGGCCGTGAGGCGTCGCCGCTGCTCGGTCTTGTGGTGCGTGATCAGCCTGCGGGCCGGGTGGCCGGGGTCGGGCAGGCCGGAGACGGAGTTCACGAAGGGGCAGCCCCTCCGGGTGATGTCCGGCAGTCCGTCGGCGATGAAGCGTGCCACGGCGAGCACCTGGGCCCGGCCGTCGTCCGGATGCCCGGCCTCGACCCGGTCGAAGGCGGCCGCGTATCCGGCGGCGACGATCCTCAGCCACTCCTCGATCAGCGCGTCCTTGGTGGCGAAGTGGCGGTAGAGGGCCATCTTCGTGGTGTTCGCGCGGTCGGCGATGGCCTGGACCCCGACGGCCCTGACGCCCTCGCGGAGGAAGAGCTCCTCGGCCGCGTCGAGGATGCGCTCGCGCGGGGGAAGGCGGGCGATCCGCGAGTCCCGGCCCGGTCTCGGGGAGTTGCTCGTCATCTGTGCCTCATCCTTCATCCTTCGTCCCGCACTCCGCATCCCGCGTGCCTCGCTCCGGTCGGCGGGCGGGCCGGCCCGCCGGGCGTCTTCGCGCTTCATGTTACGTTACCGATCATGCTCAGACGATACCGATCGGTATCGCCTGGTACCGATTCGTCCACAGGGGGAACTCCATGGAGCTTTACGAGTACACGCAGTACGACGCCGTGGGACTGGCCCGGCTCGTGGCCCGGGGCGAGGTGACCGCGGCGGAGCTGGCCGGCGCGGCGGGCGCCGCGATGGCGGCCGTGAATCCGCGGCTCAACGCCGTCGTGGAGAGCTGGCCCGCCGAGGACGACCCCGTCCCGGGCAGCACCCCGCTCGCGGGCGTGCCGTTCCTGATCAAGGACCTGGCCGTGTCCATGCGGGGAAAGCGCGTCGAACTGGGCAGCCGCCTCGCCGTCGGCAACGTGGCGCGGCAGGACTCGTTCCTGATGCGGCGGTTCCGGCGGGCCGGCCTGGTGACCCTGGGCCGCACGGCCACGCCCGAGTTCGCGTACAGCACCACCACGGAGCCGGTCCTCCACGGCCCCACCCGCAACCCCTGGGACCCCGCCCGGAGCGCGGGCGGCTCCAGCGGCGGGTCGGCCGCGGCCGTCGCCGCCGGGATCACCCCCCTCGCGCACGCCACGGACGCGGCCGGGTCGATCCGGGTGCCGGCCGCCGCCACCGGGCTGTTCGGGCTCAAGCCCACGCGCGGCCGGGTCTCCCTGGGGCCGGACGCCGACGAGGTGTTCAACGGTCTGGCGGTGCACGGCGCGCTCAGCCGGAGCGTGCGCGACAGCGCGGTGCTGCTCGACCTGGTCCAGGGCCCGGAGGCCGGCGACCCGTACTTCGCGGAGCGCCCGCGCCGCCCGTACGCCGAGGAGATCACCAGGGAACCCGGGCGGCTGCGCGTCGGCCTGCTCACCACCCCCTGGAGCGGGCGCGCCGTGGAACCGGCCGTCGTCCGGGCCGCCGTGGCCGCCGCCGGGCTGCTGGAGTCGCTCGGTCACCGGGTCGACGTGACGGCCGTGGACCTCGGCGTGAGCTGGGAGGAGTTCGTCCTCGCCAACGCCCGCCTGTGGTCCGTGAACCTGGTGGCGTGGATCGACGGCCTCGCCGGGGCGTCCGGCCGCCCCGTGGACGACACCACCGTCGAGCCCGAGATGCTGGCGAGCTACGCGTGGGGGCGTGGGGTCAGCGGTACGGAGTTCGTGGAAGCCCTCGACGTGCGCAACCGGGTCGCCCGCGCGATCGGCGCCCACTTCGCGGCCGGGGACCTGGTGCTGACGCCCACCCTCCCCGAGGTGCCGGTCCTCCTCGGCACCTACGCCCGGGGCGCGGAGGACGCCGACGGGCGGGGCTGGCTGGAGCACCTGTTCCACCGCTCGCCGTTCACCGCCGCCTTCAACGTCGCCGGTACGCCCGCGATGTCGGTGCCGCTGGGGTCCGACCCGGCCACCGGCATGCCGGTCGGGGTCCAGTTCGCCGCGGGCTACGGGCGCGAGGACACGCTGTTCCGGCTCGCGGCGCAACTGGAGCAGGCCGCGCCGTGGGCCGGGCGCAGGCCGGCCGTGTGGGCGGGGGCGACCCGGCGCCGGTCCGGCTGATCCGGGAGGCGGCGCCCCGTCCGCCTGGTCCGCCTGGTCGGCCTGGTCCCCGTGGTCATGCCGGTCCGGCGTGGCCGGGCCCCGCTCCCGGTGGGGCGGGGCGCGCGCCGGCCATGAGGGCCGTGTAGAGCAGCAGGGACGCGGTCAGGCCCACCGCCCAGCCGTAGTCGGCGAGCGGTTTCAGGAAGGGGATCAGGCCCTCCTCGGGGAACGGGCCCTTGCCGGGGGCCGAGTGGGAGCCTCCGACGGCCAGGACGCCGCCGACGGCGAAGGCCGCCAGGGCCCGGAGGTTCCAGCCGCCCGTGTACCAGTACGGGCCGCCCTCCCGGTAGAGGTCGGGCAGCGAGAGCCGGGTGCGGCGCACGATCCAGTAGTCCGCGATGAGGACTCCGGCGACCGTGCCGAGCAGCCCGCCGACCAGGCCGAGCCAGGTGAAGATGTACAGCTCGGGGGTGGAGGTCAGCTTCCACGGCATGATGAGTACGCCGACCACGCCGGTGATCAGCGCGCCCCGGCGGAAGTCGATCAGGCGGGGGGCCAGGTTGGCCAGGTCGTAGGCCGGGGAGACGACGTTGGCCGCGATGTTCACCGAGATCGTCGCGATCAGCACGGTCACCAGGGCGAACAGCAGCCCGAAGACGCTGTCGGCCTTGGCGACGAGCTCCACCGGGTCCCAGATCGGGGCCCCGTACACGGCCTCGGAGCCGGAGGTGACGAACACCGACAGCAGCGCGAAGAGGGTCATCGTCGTAGGGAGCCCCAGCGTCTGTCCCAAGATCTGGGAGCGCTGGCCGGCGCCGAAGCGCGTGAAGTCGGGGATGTTGAGGGAGAGGGTGGACCAGAAGGCGATCATGCCCATGAGGGAGGGGAAGAAGACCGGCCAGAAGTCCTCGCCCCAGCCGAGGCGGGACGGCTGGTCGAGCAGCTCGCCGAAGCCGCCCGCCTTCACCCCGATCCACACCAGCAGGACCAGCGCGCCGACGATGACGAAGGGCGCGGCCCAGTTCTCGAAGCGCCGCAGCGCCTCCATGCCCCGGTAGATGATGGCGAGTTCGAGGGCCCAGAAGACGACGAAGCAGAGCCACAGCGTCCACGGCTCGCCGCCGATCTCCGCGGCCCCCGCCCAGCCGCCGAAGATCTTGCCGAGCAGGACGAAGATCCCGGACCCGCCGATCCAGGTCTGGATCCCGAACCAGCAGCAGGCCACGGCCGCCCGGATGAGCGCGGCCATGTTGGCCCCGCGGACCCCGAAGGAGGCCCGGGCCAGCACGGGGAACGGGATGCCGTACTTGGGGCCGGCGTGCCCGGTGAGGAGCATCGGCACGAGGACGACGAGGTTGGCGAGCGCGATGGTGAAGACGGCCTGCTTCCAGTCCATCCCCAGGGCCACCAGCCCGGAGGCGAGCAGCCAGGAGGGGATGTTGTGCGCCATGCCGACCCACAGGGCCGTGAAGTTGTACGTGGTCCAGCGCCGGGCCTCGACCGGTACGGGGAGGAGGTCGGGGTTGGCGAAACGGCCGTCGGAGGGGACTTCGCCGGGGGCGAGCTCGACTCGGTCCCCGGTCTCGGCGGTCGGGTGGTGGTGGTCGGGCACGTGCGCACGCCCCCTCGGGTCGGGTGGAGGCCTCGCACGGAGACCCCGGTCAGGGCTGGACACCGGTTCCCCGTCCATCCTCTCCCCCCGGTCGCTCCGGGGCGAGGGTCCGGCGGAGTCGGAAAAACCGGCGAACCCCTGGAACGGGTGCGGCAGACCCTACTGCGGCAGGGGCGCGAAACCTCACGGCGCGCGGGCGGGGGGCCGGGGGCCGCGGGATTCGAGCTCGTCGGCCAGCCGGGCCAGGAAGCCGCGGAACTCGGCTTCACCGAAGGGCTCCTGCCCTTCGTACGGGTCGAACGTGCTCGCCAGCGGTGTGCCGGTGGCCAGCACCGCCCGCAGCGCCGCCACCTGCTCGGCCATCGGCCGCTCGGAGAGCGGTTCGGCCCGCATGGCCGTCGCGTACCGGCGCACCGTCTCGTCGTCGAGTGCCGCGCCGCCGCCCTCCCGGTACATCGCCTGGTACAGGATGCAGTTGACCAGGCCGAACGCCCATGCCTTCGGCCTCGCCTCCGCCTTCGCCTTCGCCTTCGCCTTCGCCTTCGCAGCGGCCATCACCGGCTCCTCCCCCTGACGGATGACGGACGTCACCGGAGGCCATGAAACCAGCTGCCGTCCGCGCCCGAGCTGACGCGCCTCTTAGGGGGTCGGGGTGACAGTGGGGACCGTCACGCCTTGAGGGGGGAGCGCGATGCCGATTCCGACTCCGATACCGATGCCCATCCGCGTCCGGGGCCGCGCCGGGGGCGGGCGGCCCGCGCCGCCGCGGCGTGCCGTCACGCGCCTGCGCCTCACGTGCGTCTACGGCGGGGTCTTCATGCTGGCCGGGACGGCCCTGCTCGCCGTTGTCTTCCTGCTCGCGCGGCAGGCCGTGGACAGGGGCAACGAGCCGGTGTTCGAGCTGCGTTCGGAAGGCACGCTGGTGCTGGCGCCCGCCGACTGCGCCTGGCCCGAGACGGACGGGCGGTCCCCTTGTCCGGCCACCGACCGGCGGCCGCCCCGCGACCCGCTGACCTCGCCGGCGCTGCTCGTCCTGGCCGCTCTCGGACCCCTGTCGGTCGTCGCGGGCTACGTGACGGCCGGGTACGCGCTGTCGCCGGTCCGGCAGATCGCCCACACCGCCCGGACGGCCGCCCGCTGAGGGAGCACCCCGACGCCGACGGCCGGCTCCGGATGGCCGGGCGGCCGGTGTTCACGTGCGTTCGTAGGCCACCTTCGCCAGCTCGACGGCCTGCTCGCGGGTCTCCTCGTCCACGATCTGCACGCTGATGCGGTACTGCGCGTTGCCGCCTTCGAGCCGGTACGCGGCGGGGGCCAGGCGGGCGAGCAGCTCGTCGTCCGTGTCGTAGGGGAGCCGGAGGTTGACCACGCCGTTGTGCGCGTAGACGTACGCGAAGGCACCCTTCGGCGAGCCCTGCCGGCGCACCCGCAGGTAGTCCCCGTAGTCCAGGGCCGAATCCGCCCCGGCACGGTGGCGCTTGACGCCGTGCACCTTGACGTCGGGCCAGGCGGTGGCCGCGGCGAGGAACCCGGTGAAGTGTTCGGCGGCCGGGTTCCCCCGCAGGAGCGCGCTCACCGCCGCCTGGCCCTCGTGTGCGACGCCCGGGATCTGGGCGGGGTCGGAACCCGTGGCCGGGGCCGGGGATCCGGCGACGACGACGCCGGTGGACGACGTGTCGCCCTGGGCGAGCAGCTGCTGGATGACCTGGGACGCGTCGAGTTCCGCGGCCGTGCCTTCGAATTGAAACACCGTCAGCTTCATTGGATTTCCCCTCCACTGTATGAGTCCTCGCCAACTCTACCCAGTTCTTGTTCAGTTGTCGGCCAGTTCGGCTAGTTCTCGGCGAGCTGGGTTCAGTTATGGCTCCCACTGGACACGGGGCGGCCGGGGGGCGCTTCAGGCGAGACGCAGCGTCTTGCCAAAGGCGGGGAGCCCGCGTAATGTCTTGACGAGACGAAACGTCTCGTTCCAAACGGAGGGGGTTGCCTGTGCGTGCTTCAGCTGCTGGTAGTCAGGTCGTGCTGGCCGAGGTCGGCAAGCGGTACGGAACCCGGACGGTGCTGGACCGGGTCGGTTTCTCGGTGCGGCCCGGGGAACGGGTCGGGGTCGTCGGGGACAACGGTTCGGGGAAGTCGACGCTGCTGCGGCTGCTGGCCCGGCAGGAACGGGCCGACGCGGGCGAGGTGTGCGTACGGGCACCCGGTGGCGTGGGGTACCTCGCCCAGACCCTCGACCTGCCGGCCGGGGCGCGGGTCGGCGACGCCGTGGACCGTGCGCTGGCCGGGCTGCGGGAACTGGAACGGCGGATCCGGGCGGCCGAGGAGCGCCTCCACCTGGCCGGCCCCGAGGAGGTCGAGGCGTACGGGCGGCTGGTCGCCGAGTACGACGCGCGTGGCGGACGGGACGCCGACCGGCGGGTGGCCGCCTTCCTGCGGCGGCTCGGTGAGCGGGAGCCGATCGAGCGGGGGCGGGCGCTCGGGACACTGTCCGGCGGGCAGCGCTCACGGCTGGCGCTGGCCGCGGCCCTGGCGGCCGAGCCGGAGCTGCTGCTGCTCGACGAGCCCACCAACGACCTGGACGACGAGGCCGTCGGATGGCTGGAGGAGCACCTGGTGCGGCGGACCGGCACGCTCGTGGCCGTCACCCACGACCGGATGTTCCTGGACCGGGTCACCACCGCGGTCCTGGAGGTGGACCACGAACGGCTCGCGGTGCACCGGCACGGCAACGGCTACGCCGGGCACCTGGTCGCCCGCGCCGCGGCGCGGGCCCGGTGGGAGCGCGAGTACGAGGAGTGGGTCGAGGAGACGCGGCGCGTGGAACGGCTCGCCGACAGCGGCATCGGGCGGCTCGCGCAGATCCCGCGCAAGGCGCCGGCCGCGTTCAGCGGCGCCGGGGCCTTCCGCGCCCGGTCGCGGGCGCACGGGGCGATGAGCCGGATCCGCAACGCGCGGGAGCGGCTGGCCCGGCTGACGGAGCATCCGGTTCCGGCACCGCCGCAGCCGCTGCGGTTCACCGGGCGGTTCGGGGCCGACGGCGGCCCGAGCGGTGGGGTGGACGTCCAGGGGCTGGCCGTGCCGGGGCGGCTCGCGCCGGTGTCGTTCCGGCTGGAGGCGGGCGGGCGGATGCTGGTCACGGGGCCCAACGGGTCGGGCAAGTCGACGCTGCTGCAGGTGCTCGCGGGTCTCGTGCCGGCCGGGGACGGCAGCGTACGGGCGCCGGGGCGGGTCGGGCTGCTGCGGCAGGACGATCCCTGGTCCGGCGAGGGCCGTTCCGCGGCGGGGGCGTTCGGGGAGGAGGTCGCGGAAGCCCTGGTGCGGCTCGGGCTGCTGGGCACGGCCGACGCGGACCGGCCGCTCCGGGAGCTGTCCGCGGGGCAGCGGCGCAAGGTGGAGCTGGGCCGGCTCGTCGCCGACGGGCCGTACGACCTGCTCCTGCTCGACGAGCCGACCAACCATCTGGCGCCGGGGGTGGTGGAGGACCTGGAGGCGGCGCTGGCGCCGTACGCCGGGACCCTGGTCGTCGTCAGCCACGACCGGCGGCTGCGGGCCGGGTTCACCGGAAAGCGGCTGGCCCTGGGCGGGGCGGGGGTATCGGACGCGTCGCGTCCGGCGGCGGCGGGGGTCCCGGCCGGGCGGTGACCGCCCGGCCTCCGGGGCCGGGGACGACGCTCAGGCTCGGCTCAGGCTCAGGTTCAGGTTCATGCCCGAGCTCGCGCCCGAGCACACGCCCACGCCCGAGCTCGCGCCCGAGTACGAGCGCGCGTTCACAGCCAGCCGTTGCGCTGTGCCTGGAGGGCCATCTGGAAGCGGTTCGCGGCGCCCAGGCGGGCCATCAGGATCTGGAGCCGGCGGAAGAAGGTGCGGCGGCTGATGCCCAGTTCGCGGGCGATGACCTCGTCGCTCGCTCCGCCCGCGAGGAGGCGGAGCAGCCGGCGGTCGGCCGGGGGCAGGCCGGCCGGGCGGGTGGCGCGGCCGTGGAAGGGGAGGGCCTGCTGCCAGGTCTGCTCGAACAGGGCCAGGAGTGCGGAGAGCAGGCCGCACGGCTGCACCACCAGCATCGTGTTGTGCACGTCCGCCTCCCTGATCGACAGGGACACCAGCGCGTACGCCTCGTCGATGATCACCAGCTTGACCGGTACCGTCGGCGCCACCCGGGCCTGCTCGCCGGCCTCGATGCACGGCTCGATGGCCGTCTCCAGCTGCCCGGGCACCTCCAGTGACGCCTTGGAGTAGACGACCCGCTGCGTCACGCCGCGGGCGAGGGTCCCGAGCGCGTCGTCGAGGGCGCCGGCCAGCGGGAAGTAGGGCGGCGAGTCGAGCTGGCGGATCTGCGCGCGGGCGCTCGTCCAGGCCTGGCGCATCCTCGGGCCGATGGCGTCGCCGGTCACCACCTCGACGAGGTTGTCGTTGTACGCCGCGAGCCGCTGGCGGCGGAACGACTCGAACGCGCCGCCCACGGCGATGCGCGACCCTTCGAGCTCGGCCGCCCGGTGCCTGGCGAGGATCTCCAGGCCCGCGGCGGGCGGCACCGGCGCCACCACGTCCGCGCCCTCCGCGGCGGCACTGGCGAGCCCGGCGTCGACCAGCTCGGCGTACGCGGCGGCGAGCTCGGCGCCGTCCAGCCCGGCGGCCTCCCCGATCTCGGTGAGCGGGGCGGGGGCCAGTTCGAGCAGTGACAGGTACACACGGCCCGCCGCGGGGCCGATCCCCAGCATCCGCAGGGCCTCGCCCAGTTTCGCGTTCGCCATGCCCCGCATTATCGACCACCGCGCGGCGACGCAATGGCCGATCAGTGCCACTGGCACCACAGGCCCTCCCGGGCGCGCCGTCCCGCAGTACCGTCCGGGAACCGCCGGGGGCTCACGGCCGGCGACAGCAGACGACTGACAACGGACGACGGACAACGGAAGAAGGAGAAGGACGTGGCGAAGGGTCGCAAGAACGGCCTCTACTCGGGGGTCTCCGAGGAACTGTCCGCCCTGATGAGGACGGGCTGGGCGGACACCGAACAGCACGGCCTCCCGCTCGACGAGCAGTCCCCGTACGCGGCCCGCCGCCGCGCCGCGCTCTCCGCGCGCTTCCCCGGCGAGCGCCTGGTCATCCCGTCGGGCAACCTCAAGACCCGCTCGAACGACGACACCTACCCGTTCCGCCCGTACTCCGGCTACGTCCACATGACCGGGGACCGGGCCCGCGACTGCGCGCTCGTCCTCGAACCCCGCCCGGACGGCGGCCACGACGCGTACTGCTACCTGCTGCCGCGCGACGGCCGGGACTCCGACGAGTTCTGGCTGGGCTACACCGCGGAGCTGTGGATGGGCCGGCGCCGCTCCCTCGCCGAGTCGGAGCGCGTGCTCGGGCTGTCCTGTCGCGACGTCCGCACCGCCGCCGCCGATCTGGCCGCCACGCCCGACGTGCCCACCCGTATCGTCCGCGGCGTCGATCCGGCGCTGGAGGCGGCGGTCACCACCGACGCCGAGCGCGACGCCGAGCTGGAGGAGGCGCTGAGCGGGCTCCGGATCGTCAAGGACGCCTGGGAGATCGGCGAGATGCGCAAGGCGGTGGACTCCACCGTGCGCGGTTTCACCGACTGCGTCGGCGAGCTCTCGCGGGCGGTCGCCTCCTCCGAGCGGTGGATCGAGGGCACCTTCTTCCGCCGGGCACGGCTGGAGGGCAACTCCGTGGGCTACGGCTCGATCTGCGCCGCGGGCGACCACGCCACGATCATGCACTGGACCGACAATGACGGCCCGGTGCGCCCCGGCGACCTGCTCCTGCTCGACGCCGGCGTGGAGACGCACACCCTCTACACCGCCGACGTCACCCGCACCCTGCCGATCAGCGGCGTCTTCACGCCGGTGCAGCGCATGGTGTACGACGCCGTGTACGAGGCCCAGGAGGCGGGCTTCGCGGCGGTGAAGCCGGGGGCCGCGTACCGGGACTTCCACGTGGCGGCGCAGCGGTACATGGCGGAGAAGCTCGTGGAGTGGGGCTTCATCGAGGGCCCGGCGGACCGTGCCTTCGAGCTCGGCCTGCAGCGCCGCTTCACCATGGCCGGTACCGGCCACATGCTCGGGCTGGACGTCCACGACTGCGCCGAGGCCCGCAACGAGGAGTACGTGGACGGCGTGCTGGAGCCGGGCATGGTGCTCACGGTGGAGCCGGGGCTGTACTTCCAGCCGGACGACCTCACGGTGCCCGAGGAGTGGCGCGGCATCGGCGTCCGCATCGAGGACGACCTGCTGGTGACCGCCGACGGCAGCGAGAACCTCTCGGCGGGGCTGCCGCGCTCGGCGGACGAGGTCGAGGCGTGGATGGCCCGCGTCGCGGGCTGACGCCGACCGGGGCCCCTCTTCCGCCGAGCGCGGGGAGGGGCCCCTGTGCCGTGCGGCCCCTGGAGCCTTCGGGCTCCGGGGGCCTTCGGGTTCCGGGGGCCTTCGGGTTCCGGGGGCCTTCGGGTCCCGGGGTGGACGGCCTCAGGCGCAGGCCCGGGCTCCGGTGTCGGCCGGGGTGCGGCGGGCGATCCGCATGCGGGCCCCGGCGTACTCCACCGTCTCGCCCGGCAGGATCAGCAGCCCGGCTTCACCGGCTTCACCGGCCTCGCCCGCATC
Source organism: Streptomyces sp. NPDC004126 (assembly GCF_050275515.1). NCBI lineage: Bacteria > Bacillati > Actinomycetota > Actinomycetes > Kitasatosporales > Streptomycetaceae > Streptomyces > Streptomyces sp. NPDC004126. The sequence continues at coordinate 38,313 of NZ_JBNNPF010000014.1, forward strand.
GCCGAACTCACCGGCCTCGCCGTCCGGGGCGTCCGGGCCGTCGGCACCGGCCGGGCCCGGCCCGATCGGTCGGACCTGGACCGCCTGGCCCAGCCCGCCGGCCATGAACACCGTCGGGTCGACCTCCCAGCCGTGGCCGGCCAGCCAGCGCTCCAGCGCCTCGCCGTCCGCCGCCTCCGCCCAGCGCGGCCATGCGTACGTCGTCGTGCTCTCCATGCCTACCCCCTGTAGCTGATGGGACCACCGGCCCAGATGGTGCCACCCGCCTCTGACAACGGCACCGCGAATTCCGTGCCCGGCAACGCGCACGGGAACGTCTCTCCTTGAGGCGCCGAGGCGAGTGTCCGGTTTCGTCCTGGGGATCGAATGGCTGCTCGCCACTACGCCTTGGAATCCGCACAGGCCGGGTGTGGGCGACACCACTCGAAGGTGGCGGGGCGCGTCGGCGCCGGGTCCGGCGGAGGGGGTCCTTCCGCGTGCGGTGGCGCGGGTTCGCGCCAACTCCCCTGTTCGACGGTCGAGTTGATCTGCGCTGACCTATGTTCTAGGGGCTTCAGCGGTTCTTTCCACGACTCGCCCAGGAGGTCCGATTGCAGCCCGGACGCATACGCGCCCTAGCCCGAGCGTTACGCCGCTCCCCCCTGCTCATCGCCTTCGCCCTCGGCTCGCTGCTCGTCGGGCTCACGCCCTGGCTGGGCGTGGCCAGCACCGGGCCCCGGCCGGCGCCGCTGCCGGGGGCCCGCGGCGGGCAGGCGGCGCAGCAGTCGCCGCACCACGGCGTGGCCCCGGCGAACGCCATGGAGCCGACGGCGCCCGTCCTCGACCGGACCGGATGGACGGCCACGGCCGGCGACGAGGAGACCAGCGGCGAGAACGGCCGCGCGGCCAACGTCCTCGACGGCAACGCGGCCACCATCTGGCACAGCAAGTGGACGGGCACCCCCGCCCCGCTGCCGCACACCATCACCCTCGACATGCACCGCACGGCGGTGGTCTCGGCGCTCGTCTACCAGCCCCGCACCAACGGGGCCAACGGGCGCGTCGGCGAGTACAGCATCAGCGTCAGCGCCGACGGCCAGAACTGGGGCGGCCCGGTCGCCACCGGCACCCTCGCGGACGACGCCAGTGCCAAGACCCTCGGGTTCGCCCCGCAGGGCGCCCGGTTCGTCCGGCTCACCGCGTCCACCGAGGCCGGCAACCGCGGACCGTGGACCTCCGCCGCGGAGCTCAACCTGCTCGGCGACCCCGGCACCCCGGCCGCCACCGTCGACCTGCCGCGGACGGGGTGGACGGCCACGGCGAGCGACGAGGAGACCACCGGGGAGAGCGGCCGCGCGGCCAACGTCCTCGACGGGGACTCCGCCACCATCTGGCACAGCAAGTGGACGGGCACCCCCGCCCCGCTGCCGCACACCATCACCCTCGACATGCACCGCACGGCGGCGGTCTCCGCGCTGGTCTACCAGCCGCGCAACGACGGCCCCAACGGGCGCGCGGGCGCGTACACCGTCACCACCAGCACCGACGGCGCCGCCTTCGGCGCACCGGTCGCGGCGGGCACGTGGCGCGACGACGACACCGTCAAGACCGCCACGTTCACCCGCACCGAGAACGCCCGCTACGTACGCCTGACCGTGACCGGCGAGGCCGGCAACCGCGGGCCCTGGACCTCCGCCGCCGAGATCCGCCTGAGCGGACCGGCCGACCCGGCCGCCCACGGCTCCTGGGACCGGATCACCGGCTTCCCGCTGGTGCCGGTGGCCACCGCCGTCCTGCCGGGCGACAAGCTCCTGGCCTGGTCCGCGTACGCGGTCGACCGCTTCGGCGGCAGCAACGGCTACACCCAGACCGCGATCCTGGACCTGAAGACCGGCAAGGTGACGCAGCGCCGCATCGACAACACCGGCCACGACATGTTCTGCCCGGGCATAGCGATGCTCGCCGACGGTCGGGTGCTCGTCACCGGCGGCAGCAACGCGGAGAAGGCGAGCGTCTACGACCCGGCCACCGACACCTGGTCCGCGACCACCGCCATGAACATCGCCCGCGGCTACCAGGCCATGACCCTGCTCTCCACCGGTGAGGCCTTCGTCCTCGGCGGGTCCTGGAGCGGGGCCGCGGGCGACAAGGCCGGCGAGGTCTGGTCCCCGGACACCCGCACCTGGCGCAGGCTCCCCGGTGTCCCCGCCGGCCCGGCGCTGACGGCCGACCCGGCCGGGGCCTACCGCGCCGACAACCACATGTGGCTGCACGCCACCTCGGGCGGCAAGGTGCTCCAGCTGGGCCCGAGCAAGCAGATGAACTGGATCACGACCGGCGGGAACGGCAGCATCACCCCGGCCGGCACCCGGGCCGACAGCCAGGACGCCATGACCGGCAACGCCGTCGCGTACGACATCGGCAAGCTGCTCACCCTGGGCGGCTCGCCCGCGTACGAGAAGACGCCCGCCACCCGGCGCGCGTACACGGTGAGCATCGACGGCGGCGGTCAGGTGCAGGCCGCGCGCACGGGCGACATGGGGTACGCGCGCGCCTTCGGCAACAGCGTCGTGCTGCCGGACGGCAAGGTCGCGGTGTTCGGCGGGCAGGCGTACCCGGTGCCGTTCAGCGACGCCACGTCCGTGCTGACGCCCGAGCTGTGGGACCCGGCGACCGGGAGCTTCACCCCGCTCGCCTCCATGGCCGTCCCGCGCAACTACCACAGCGTGGCCAACCTGCTGCCCGACGGGCGGATCTTCTCCGGCGGCGGCGGCCTGTGCGGCGACTGCGCCACCAACCACGCCGACGGGGCGGTGTTCACGCCGCCGTACCTGCTGAACGCGGACGGCTCGCCGAAGCCGCGTCCCGTCATCACCGGCGGGGTGCCGCCCCGGGCGGCGGCGGGGGCCTCACTCACCGTCGCGGCCGAGGGGCAGGTGGCCTCGTTCGTCCTGATGCGGGCCGCGGCCGCGACGCACTCCACGGACAACGACCAGCGGCGGGTCCCTCTCGTGTCCACGGCCGCGGGGACCGGCACGTACGCGGTGTCCATCCCGGCCGACAAGGGCGTCGTGCTGCCGGGCACCTACATGCTCTTCGCCCTGGACGCCCAGGGGGTGCCGAGCACGGCCAAGTTCATCACCGTCTCCTGACGGAACGGCAGCGGCGCCCGCCCCTGATCGGGGGCGGGCGCCGCACGCTTGCACCGCGACTTCAAACATTACGAGGATCCGTGATCGCCTCGGCGGCGCAGCGGGCTACGGTGGCGTCCACCACGCACCAACCCCCTCTGAAGGAAGGCAACTTGTGAGCACACGGGACGACGCTTCGCAGCCGGACCTCGCGCAGCTGCTGGTCACGGCGGCGGAACTGCCCGCGGCGGGCCTCGACGACTTCACCGAGCTGGCGTCGCCCTCGTCCGACGAGGACCCGCCGCCGATGACCGCGCAGACCCCGGAACTCACGGCCGTGCTGAACCGGGCGTTCGGCGACAAGGCCGCGAGGGAGGTCAGGACCTCGTTCATGAACGCCGACTCCTCGATCGTCGTCGACGAGGGCGTCTCGGAGCGGGTGCCGGGCGCGGCCGCCGCCTGGATGGCCGACATGCGGCGCGTGTACACCGAGTGCGCCTCGTGGACGATGAGCATCGGCGACGACGAGATCACCGTCCAGGTGGTGGACCCGGCCGATGACCCGGGCGAGCCGCTCAAGGTGGAGCAGCGGTTCGGCGACGAGGCCCTGATGCGCACGATGCTGGCCGGTTCGCCCGGGCAGCAGGCCCGGATCACCACCCTGCTGGTGCGCCACGGCGACCGGGCCCTGGAACTGACCTTCCGCAGCCTGGCGGGCGACCCGGAGGGGCCGGAGGCGGCCCGCCTCGCCGACGGGACGTCGAAGTTCCTCGACCTGGCTCCGGCCAAGTTCCTGGGCCTGCCGCCCCGCTAGGGGGACCGTGCGCAACTCGTAGGACGTCGAGGCGTTGGTCAGTCCGACTGCCCAACGCCGAAGACGCGCAGGATCGGAGCCCCAGCCCATGCGCCTGATGCCGCCCCCTCCCCTCAGGCGCCGGGTGCTGCGCTGCCTCGCGCTCGTCACCGTCGCCGCCGCCACGGCCCTGGGCCCGGCCGCAGCCGCACCCGTACTCGACCGGGAGTTCGCCGACCCGGACATCGTGAAGGTCGCCGGCACGTACCACGCGTACGCCACCAACGGCGACGGCAGGAACGTCCAGCACGCCACCTCCCGCGACCTGAAGCGCTGGAAGGCCGACGGCGGTGACGTCCTGCCGGCGCTCGGCGGTTGGGCGGCGCCCCGGCGCGACCTGGTGTGGGCGCCGGAGGTGTACGACAACGGCAACGGCAACGGCGACGGCTTCACCATGTACTACACGGCGCACGACCGGGCGAGCGACAGGCAGTGCATCGGCGTCGCGCGGTCCTCGTCACCGGACGGGCCGTTCCGGCCGGTCGGGGACGGGCCGCTGGTGTGCCCGGCCGCCGAGGGCGGCGCGATCGACGCCTCCACCTACACGGAGGGCGGACAGCGCTACCTGCTGTGGAAGAACGACGGCAACTGCTGCGGCACGGACACCTGGCTGCACCTGCAGCCCGTCTCGTGGGACGGCACCCGTACCACCGGGGACCCGGTCAGGCTGCTCCGGCAGGACCCCACCGGGGACGACGGCGTGGTGGAAGCCCCCACCCTCGTCAAGCGCGGGGGCCAGTACGTCCTCTTCTACTCGGCCGGCGACTACAGCGGCGACGGCTACCGGACCGGCTACGCGGTGGCGCGGAACCTGACCGGCCCTTACACGAAGGCGGCCAAGCCGCTGATGACGACGGAGACCCTCTCGGGCACGGTGCGGGGCCCCGGCGGGCAGGACGTGGTGACCGGCCCCGACGGCCGTGACCGCATCCTCTTCCACGGCTGGCGTGACGATCCGCGCCGCCGGGTGATGTACGCGGCCGACCTGGGCTTCGCGAACGGCTACCCGGTCGCGCGCGGCAGCAAGGTCGTCTACCAGGCGGAGAACGCCCTCGTGCACCACGCGGCGGTCCGCGACGCTCCGTCCGCCTCGGACGGCAGGGCGGTCGGGGGCATCGACCACGCGGACAGCCACGTGGAGTTCACGGTCTTCGCGGCGTCGCCGGGCGAGCACCGGCTGTGGGTGTGGTTCGGCAACGGCTCCGTGGACGGCGCGGGATCCCCGGTGGAGGCCACGCACGGCCTCGCGGTCAACGGCAAGGCCGCGGGCACCGTCCGCTACCGGCACACCGGCTGGGACAAGTGGGAGGCGGCGGAGACCTCCGTGCCCCTGCGGGAGGGCTGGAACACCATCCGCCTCTCCAAGGGCGATCACTACGCCGAACTGGACGGCGTGGAGGTGGCCTGACACGACCTTATTGCAAGTAACTCGCAACAAGGGCAGGCTGTGCGGTGCCAGGACGATCACTCACCCGGAAAGGGGATGTGCCTGATGGGCACCTCCGTGCTTCCCGCCCTCCCCCACGGCCACGGCCACGACACGGCCGAGGCCATGGAGGCATGGGTCCAGGGCTGGGCCGTGTCGCGCGGCGCGGCCGACCCCGTCCCCGCGCCCTGGGGCTTCACCATCGACGTCGGCCTCCCCGGGCACGTCGCGCGCCACGTACTGACCGCCGCGGACGAGGCGGCCGTCCGCAAGATCACCGAGAACCCGGCCGCCCCGGGCACGTGGCTGAAGGCACCGGCAGCACCGGAGGAGTTCGAGTCCTGGCTGGGGCCCGGCTGGTCCCCGGCCGGCGGGCCCGGCTTCCTGATGTCCGCCCCGCCGCGCACCGCCCGCGCCGGGGCCCCGCCGGCGGTCGCCGCCGGCTACCGGCTGGACACCTGGATCCGCAGCGGCGTCGCCCGCGCCCTGATCCGCACCGCCGAGGGCGCCTTCGCCGCCCGCGGCCAGGCCGGCATGGCCGGTCCCGCCTTCGTCGTCGACCAGGTCGAAACCGACCCCGCCCACCAGCGCCGGGGCCTGGGACGCCTGCTGATGCACGCGCTCACCGACGCCACCGCCGACCGGGGCGCCACGGAGGGCGTACTGGTCGCGACCCCGGAGGGCCGGGCCCTGTACGAGACGGCGGGATGGCGGGTACTGGCCCCGCTGACGGGCGCCGTACGCAGCTGACCGGCGGGGCGGCTCACAGTCCGCGGATGGCCCCGGCCAGGTCGGATCCGTACCCCGACAGCTCACGGATCCGCTCGACCGTCCAGCCGGCGGGCAGGTTCGGCATCAGACCTCGCCGAAGCCGCGGAAGGTCCCCGACCCGTCAGCGGCATCGGCGAACTCCGCGAAGTCCATGTTCGCGATGCAGAGGTTGGCGGACACGTCGGGGAACCACCGGGCCGGCACCCTGAAGGTCCGCCCGGGTTCCTCCCAGAGGTCCACGGCCAGCAGCGGGTGGGCCGGATCCGCCATCGTCGTCGCGTCGGCCAGGAACATGTGCACGACCAGCTCGTCCTCGCCGGCGGCGGTCTCCTCGGCCAGCAGTACCCGGAGCTCCACGTCGGTGAAGCGCGGGTCGCTGACGTAGGTGGCGTTGGAGTACTCCCCGTTGGCGCCGTCGAGCGCGGCCTGGACCGCGTCCCAGGCCGCGTCGTCACAAAAATCGGTACGCAGGACGAGCGAGGTCAGATCAGCAGGCTGCGGCAGGGGCATGACCGGATCCTCTCACCCGACACCGACACCGACACCGCCCACCCACGGGACTAGGGCGTGTCCGGCGGATCTTGGTTGAGAGCTGCCAAGAGGCGTGGGACCAGAGGGTTTGAATCATTCTTGCGCCAAGCGACGGCGACTCGTGTGTGCGCGGTGTCGGGCTGGATCTTGCGGAAGGCGACGCCTTCGAGGCGGATGCGGCGGATGCTCTCCGGGGCCAGTGACACGCCCAAGCCGGTCTCCACCAGGGCGCAGACGGTCTGCCATTCCACGGCGTGCTGGGTCACTTGGGGTGTGAAGCCTGCTGTGATGCACAAGTTGGTGATCTGGTCGTACAACGGCGGGCCGACGACGCGAGGCAGGAGCACGAAGGGGTAGTCCGCCAGCTGCTCGACTCGGACGGTTCGTTGTGCCGTGAGCGGATGCGAGGAGGGCAAGACGGCCACGAATGGCTCGGTCAGCACGGTCTCGAACCCAAGGTCCGCATCATGGGCAGGCGGCTCGCGCAACAGGCCGACGTCGATCGTTCTTTCGCGCAGAGCGGCCAGTTGCGGCGCGGTGGTCATCTCCTGGATGTCCACGTCCACGGCGGGGAAATGTTGCCGAAAGGTTCGCAGCAGGCCGGGCAGGACGGTGAGGGCGAGGGAGGCGGCGAAGCCGATCCGCAGGCGGCCGGCCTTGCCGCTGCCGACTTCTCGGGCGGCTGTCAGGCCGTCCGCGAGGTCGGTGAGGGCATGCCGGGCGGCAGGGAGGAGTTCCCGGCCCGCTGGGGTGAGGCCGATGTGCCCGGGTGCGCGGCTGAAGAGCGCGTATCCGACCTTGTCCTCCAGGCGGCGGATCTGCTGGCTCAGCGGCGGCTGGGCAATGCCCAAGCGGGCGGCGGCGCGGCCGAAGTGCAGTTCCTCGGCGAGCACGACGAAGGCGTACAACTGCGGAAGGGGTAGTTCAGGGCGCTCCATACGCATAGAGATATCAGGTCGTGCCTCGCGACGTATTAGACGTATCAGTGCTGGTCACTTAGCGTTCGGCGCATGACAGAGCGACGTTTCATCCTCAGCGGCTCGACGTTCGAGGAGCAGATCGGCTATGCCCGCGCCGTGGTAGACGGCGACTGGGTGCATGTGTCCGGGACGACCGGGTTCGACTACACCACCATGACGATTTCCGACGATGTCGTGGAGCAGGCCGAGCAGTGCCTGCGCAACATCGAGGCTGCCCTGACCGAAGCGAAGTGCACCTTCGCCGACGTGGTGCGGGTGCGCTATCTGCTGCCCGACCGAGCGGACTTCGAGCCCTGCTGGCCAGTACTGCGTCGCGCCTTCGGGAACGTCCGGCCGGCCGCCACCATGCTCATGTGTGGCCTCGCCGATTCCCGCATGAAGATCGAGATCGAGGTGTACGCCCGGCGGATCACCGCGTAACCGCCCACGTCGTCCGGTCTGGGTGAATGGGGGCACCGTGCCTGAGGTCGGGCGGGGCGATCTGACACATGACGAGTGGGCACGGCTCCAGCCGCTCCTGCCCGGCGGCGGACTTCCGGGCGGACGATGGAGCGACCATCGCACGGTCATCAACGGAATCCTCTTCCGGCTGTGAACGGGCACACCCTGGCGTGACGTGCCTGCACAGTACGGGCCGTGAAAAACCGTCTACGAGCGTCACCGCCGCTGGTCGGCGGACGGCACTTGGGACAAGATCTTTCGCTCGCTCCTGGCGCACGCCGACGCCGAAGACCGGATCGACTGGAGTGTGGTCGGCATCGATTCCACCTCCTGTCGGGCTCATCAACACGCGGCTGGCGCACGCATGACAGCCCCGCGCATCCCGGGACAGCGGGCTCTGCCCTCTCAGCATCGGCCAGATGAAGGGCTGGGACGTTCGAGGGGCGGTCTGACGAGCAAGATTCATCTGGTCGGCGAGGGCGGCCGCCGCCCCTTGGCGTTCCTGATCACCCCGGGCCAGTGGGGCGACGCCCCGCAGCTGATCCCGGTGCTGGAACGTCTGAACGTCCCCCGGCTCACCACCGGCCGCCCTCGTACCCGCCCCGACCATCTCAGCGGAGACAAGGCGTACAGCTCGCGCCGCAACCGTCGCTACCTTCGCAGGCGCCAGATCAAGCACACCATTGCCGAACCGCGAAGCCAACGCGCCAACCGGCAACGCCGCGGACGCAGGGGCGGCCGGCCCGTCGGCTTCGACAAGGCGATCTACAGACGCCGCAACGAGGTCGAACGCACCATCAACGCACTCAAGAACTTCCGGGCCGTGACCACGCGTTACGACAAGCGTGCCTACGTTTTTCATGGCACCGTCACCCTCGCCACGATCCGCTTATGGCTCCGACCATGATCCGCCGGGCAAGCCCTAGTCTGCTGACTCACCGAGCGAGGGGAGCCGCCGTGCCCGACAGACCGCCGCTGGAGAACACCCTCGATGCGCTGCGCGCCGAGGTGGGGGCCGGCGGCACCACTCGGGATGCGTGGCTGGCCTTCACCCGTTTCGGGCGGAGGCGTTTCGAGACGACGCCCACACCCGACTCCGACGGCCTGCTCTTCCAGTACGGCACGTACGCCTTCAGCGGGCGGCCGATGTTCACCGTGGACCTCACCCAGCAGTTCGACGTCAGCGACGACGACGGCGAACACGCCCACTACGCGCAGGTGCACTGCGAACTCCGTTTCGGGCCCGCACCGGACCTGGACGCCTTGGGAAGCTTCGACTCCTGGTTCTTCCACGACGCCGACGAGGACCTCGAAGAGTGGTTCGCCGCCATGGCGGACCGCCTCGGCCCCCTGCTGCTCGACCGCACGCCCTGCGAAACCGACCTGTACGAGGAGACGGTGTAGCCCCAGGCGAGCAGCGCGGGGGCCTCATGCCGCATCACCCAGGAGTGCAGCGGTCGGCATCCTTCTTCATGAACTCGGATCTCTTGACCATCTTCGCCCCTTCGCCGTCTGGGACAAGAACCTTTCCCGGTTTCAGGCGGTCGAAGAGGTCCGGCGTGAACGATATTCTCCCATCCAGTCCACGACCATTAACGCCACCCCTGAGAACCGCCGTGTACTCTCGGCCACCCTTGAGATCGACCAGTTCCGACCTTCTGACACTCCATCCCTGGGGAGGTTCGAAAAGATCCACGCTGGCAAGTGACCCACGCATGGAGTCATTCATGAGGAACCAGCGCTTGTAACCGATCGTTCCGCCGGAACTGAAGAAAGAGAACATCTGGGCGGTGTAGCGCGGACAGGGGGCAACCAGAATGCGGGCTCGCCCGCTTTCAGTACGCTCGACGGCCAGCAGCGCTTTGGGGGCAGGCGAACAGCTGACGGCGGCTGCGGTGACCATCGACATCACCGCCACGACAGTAGCCATGCGCACCGCCACCGGAGACCCCTTCTCCTTTCTCAGCAATCCATGTCCTTGCCTGGCACGATGAATTGCGCCGGACACCAGATGAGATAGCTTCCCCACCACAGATTCGCCTCCTTTTCAAAGCCATTCGCATGTGAGGGAGTTCCCACCTCATATTCAGACGCCATCACATCGCGGAAGTACCTTCCCGCAAAACCCGCGGTGCTTCCAGACCTGGCCCACTGCTTCGAGTGAATCGCTTCATGGCGCTCCAGGTCGGGGCCGAGTTCTTCCACGCCATCCGCCCCAACCAAATTCAGCATCCACGCCCTCTTCTCTGCTTCATCGTCAAGCCTGGTAGCGAATTCCTCCTTGCTCAGATGAAAGAAGTGCACATCCCCAACAGTCATCGGCTGATCTCCGGCAGGAGAGCTACCGAAGCACACGTACTGCTGAGCCCGCTTCGCGCAGCTGTCCGAGGATTCGGCAAACCAGTGCGCCCATTTGTTGGAACCATTCTTCCCGTTCTCCGCATTGAACGGATCTTCAAGGATTCGCTCGCGCGGAACGTCCACCATGCAATCCACCCTGATGTCGTCCACCCGGCAGTCGTCCGGGTAGAAGACGGGAGGCGGCGGGCTCTCCACCCATGCGATCGCCACTGCGACAGGGGTGGGCGGCGGTGGGGGCTTCGGGCCGCCGCAGCCGTAGCGGGTCATGCTGCAGTTCATGGGCCTGCCTCTCGTGGGGGAAGGCCGGTAGCTGTTGCCGTAGTTCGCGCCGTGGCCCGAGCGGGCCGCCGGGTTGCCCGAGCCGCTGCCCGGCTCCTGGGCGTCCGGCCGGGGCTGGTGGCCCGGGGTGGTGTTGTGGCAGGTGGCGCACGCGCGGGTGGGGCAGTCGAGTTCGGCGCACAGGCCGCTCGGGTCCGAGGTGGTGAGCGGGCTGTTGTGCGCGTAGCTGTAGGCGTTCAGGGACTGGCTGGAGCCCGGTGTCAGGACCGGGTCGACGCTGAGGAAGGTGCCGGTGCGGGGGTCGTATTCTCGGGCGCCGAGGTGGGTGAGGCCGGTGGACGTGTCCTGGGTTCCGCCGACGAAGCCCTTCTCGCCCGGCCAGGCGGCCGGCTTGGTGCCGCGTTCCTCGCCGAAGGGTTTGGTGCTGCGGCGCTGGACCTGGAGGGTGGTGGCGTCGATGGCGGTGGTGCCGGTGTTGTGGTGGTCGGCCACGACGTAGGAGAGCTTGCCGTCGGAGGTGCGGACGATGGTCGGACCGCCGGGGGTGGCGTAGTAGCGGGTGCCGGTGACCTTGTTCGTCGCGGTGTCGAGGGTGAGTTCGGTCGAGCCGAGGGTGAGCGTGGTCCTGCCCGGGTCCCGGCGCAGCAGCCGGTTGCCGTCGGCGTCGTAGACGTAGGTGGAGGTGCCCGCCTTGCTGGTGGCGGAGGCGAGGTGGCCCTCCTCGTTCCACGTCAGGGTCTGGCTGCCTCCCGTGCCGTCGGGGCGCGTGAGGGTGTTTCCGGTCGCGTCGTAGGTGACGGGGGCTGCCGCCGCCGGGCCGGTGCCGGTCTGCCTGGTCGTGGAGGCCGGGGCGTGCGGGCGCGCCGAGCCGGGCGCCGGGAAGGCCGTCGTGGTGGTCACGGACTTGGCCGGGTCGCCCGCGGGGTCGTGGTCGGTGAGCGAGGTGCGGTTGCCGGTGATGTCGTAGGTGAAGTCCTGGCGGTAGGGGGCCGGGCCGCCGATCGCCCCGGCCTCGGGGGCGGTGCGGGAGCAGCCTCCGATCGCGGGAACGGAGGGGGCGGGCCGGGTGGTCGTGGCCCCGGTGTCGGTCCACGCGCCGGTCAGGCGGTGCAGGTGGTCGTACGCGAAGCACTGGAGGTCGCGTACGGAGCCCTGGTTGTTGTCGACGGAGGTGACGTCACCGGCCGGGGTGTAGGTGTAGTTGGTGGTCTCGACCGCAGTGGACTGGTCCTGCTTGTCGATCCGGGTGCCGAGCAGTCGGCCGGTGGCCGGGTCCTGGATGGTGGTGAGGCTGACCTGCCTGGGGACGTCACCGAAGGTGGTCCGCAGCACGGTGCCGCGTTCGTCGTAGTCGGTGAAGTTGACGTAGTCGACGGTGTCGGAGCCGTAGGAGACGGGCAGGCCGTTGATGTTGCGGCCTGCTTCGAGGCGCTCGGAGGGCAGGCCCCCCGCGGCGGGCAGGGTGGTGCGGCGTTCCAGACCGGTCACGGGGTCGTAGCTGGTCGAGAGCGAGTAGGTGCCGGTGAGGGCGCCTTCGCCGTCGGGGACGGTCAGTCGGGTGCCGGTGGGCCGGTAGCCGATGTCGTAGCCGGTGGTCTCCTGCCGCCAGGCCTTGCCGTTCACCCAGCTCGTGGACGACGTGGGCTTGCCGGGGAGCAGGGTGTCGTACTCGAACGCGGCCAGCTTGGGGCCGTCGACGGCGCCCCGGTTCCGGGAGGTGGGGCGGCCCAGGACGTCGTAGCTGGTGAAGATGGTGGTGCCGAGCTTCCAGGCGTTGCCGGCGGCGTCCGTGATCTCGCTCGTGGCCGCGTCCCCCATGCGCGGGAGCGTATCCGTGCGATCGGATCCGGGATAGGCGGTGGTGGTCCGCCACTGCTCCTTCAGGACGGGCAGCGCTCCAGCGGGTTCAACACATGACCTGTCGCCTCGGCCGCGCCGACACCGACGGCTGGAACCACGACCAGGCCGACGTCCGCAACGCCGCAGACAAAGTCCAGGTCGGCGGCTGGACCCAGCTCACCGCCAGCTACGAAGACACCCCCGGCCTGATCCCCCTCTACGTCAACGGCACCCTCGCCGCCACCGGACACCACGCCAAGGCCAACACCTGGAACGCCACCGGCCCCTGGTTCTCGGCCGCTACAAGTACCAGGACAACCCGGATGCTTTGCTCGCCTCCCCCGTCGGTGCCGCCACCTGACCATCCGTCGGCTTTCCGGCCGTCGCCCTCCGCGGTGTGGGCGGCGGCCGTGGCCATTCGCTCGCTCCGGATGCCGGACCCGATGCGAAGGGTGATCACGCCCGCATATCATCTGTTCATGGGACCTTTGAAGCCGAATGTCATTGACCTCATAGTCGCCCTGCTCTGCTTCGCGGCGGCCTTCGCCCTCATGGCGAAGGTCCTGCTCCCGCGGATCGGGAAGGTGCTCGTGGCGCGTGAGGCCGCCATCGACGGCGTGCTGGCGTCCTGCGAGGACACGCAGCTGGAGGCGCAGCGCGTACTCGCCGTGTACCAGGCCGAGTTGGCCGCGGCCCGTCATGAAGCCTCGCGGATCCGTCAGACCGCGCTCGAAGAGGGTGCGGCGCTGCTCGCCGAGGTGCGCGCGGAGGGGGTGCGGGCGCGCGAGGAGTTGGTCGCCGCTTCTGCCGTGCAGCTCCAGGCGGACCGGGTCGTCGCCGAGGCCGAGCTGCGCGAGGACGTGCTCGGGCTGGCCACCGAGCTCGCCGGACGCATCCTCGGCGAGCCGCTCACCGACGCCCGGCGCAACCGGGCCGTCGCCGACGCCTTCTTCGCCGAAGTTGAGTAGCTTCAGGTTCGGGTGGCGGGGCAGCCACTACCCGGGCGCGCCCGTCGACGACATGTGGCTGGCGGTCGGCGCGGATCCGGGCGGCGGCTGGTACCTCGACGCGTACTTCATCGGGCGCACGCCCCTGCCCGGCGGCGCACCGCTGGCCGCCGAGTTCGCGCGATGGCTGCTGGCCCCCGCGCCCGAAGGCCGGTACGAGGAGGAGTTCCTGCTGCTCGACGGTGAACCGCAGCGCGGTTCGCGGGCGCTCGCGGAGGGGGCCCTGCTCACCGTGGAAGTGCTGCTGGGCCGTGCGGAGGCCGGCGGCCCCGAGTACCTCCAGGTGCTGCTGTTCGGCGAGGTCGGCGGGCGGGCCTTCGAGGTGTGCGCACCGCTGGAATGCGGACGGGTGGTGCGCGCCGAACTCGAAGCCGCCGCGCAGCGGCTCCTCGGGGACGCGGAACGGCCGCCGGACCGGGCTTGAGGCGGCGGGCCGGGAATTCGGTGGGCCCCGGGCACCCCGGGTGCGACACTCTCGTGTTGATCGTTTACGAGGGGGAGCACGCCATGCACAGACGTACCGGACTGCCGACGAGACACGGCTTGGCCCTGGCGGTGCTCGCCGCGGCCGCCGTCCTGACGGGTTGCGGGTCGGGTGAAGCGGAGGACGGCTCCCCCGCCCGGGCTTCCGCCTCCGCCCCGCGCACGCCCCAGGCCGCCTCGGCGACGCGTGACTCCGTCGAGGCGGACATCGTGGCCGCGATCCGCAAGGCGGGCGTCGACCCGGCGGTGGGCAAGACCACCCCGGTCCGCAACGGGGCGAAGCGGCCGGACATGTTCGACTGGATCGGCGTCCTCAAGGCTCCCGAGGCCGAGCCGGCCCGGGTCGCGGCCGACGCCGAACTGGAACGCCGCGGGTGGCGGAAGGTCTCCGAGAGCGGCACGGTCCACCGGTACAAGAAGGGCGACTGGAACCTGCTCTCCGCCGCCATGGGCGCGCAGGAGCTCCCGACTCTCCAGGAGGGGACCGGCGCGCTCTCCTTCACGGCCACGCTGCTCGACGCACCCTGAGACCGGCGCCGGCCTCAGCGGACGTGGTTCTTGAGGATGTCGGTGTCGTCCAGGGTGATGTCCACCGGCGCGGGGATCCGTACGGTGTCGCCGAAGAAGAACGTCTGGGTGTGGTACCTGCCGTTGACCGGGTCGGCGTGCAGGACCAGCGAGCCGTTGTCGCGGTCGATGAGGAGGTAGACCGGGATCTCCTGTTCCGCGTACGCGCGCGGCTTGTCCTGGCGGTCCCGCTGGTCGGTCTTCGCGTCGTACGAGGTGACCTCCAGGACCATGACGACGCCGTCCGCGGCCGCCCACTCGCCCTGGCCCGCGAAGTAGCCCTTGGGGGCGAGGACGCCGTCCGGGCGGGCGTTGCCGTTGCCGTACGTCTCCACGCGCAGGCCCTGCTCCGGGTACAGGCGCAGGTCGGGGCGCTGCCGCATGCAGTGTTCCAGCAGCCACATGATGATCTCGCCGTGGTCGCCGTCGGGCACGGGCTTGACTCCCAGTTCTCCGTTGATGAGTTCGAGCTTGACGTCGTGTTGTGCGGCGGCTTCCGCGATGGCTTCGAAGGCCTCGCGGCTCATCTGCGGCCAGTCTCGTGTGATCACGGTGTCCTCCCGGTAGGGCCGCGGCCAGGGTATCCAGCCGTCGTCGGGCGCGGCACGTCGCGTCGTGTGGCGTAGCGAATCGGGAAGCGCGGTGGCCGGCCGGACGGACGCGGGTGGTCCGGCGGCCGGCCCCGGTCGTCAGGCCTCCGCTTCCGTGCTGCGGTAGCCGCTGGCCTGGAGGGTGAACATGGCGGCGTAGCCGCCGTCCAGGGCCATCAGCTCGTCGTGGGACCCGGACTCGACGATGCGGCCGCCGTCGAAGACGAGGATCCGGTCGCAGTCGACGACGCTGGCGAGCCGGTGCGAGATCAGCACCGTGATCTGGTCCTCGCGCAGCCGGCCGCGCAGCACCGCCTCGTACACGGCGTGCTCGGACGGCGGGTCCATGCTCGCCGTCGGCTCGTCCAGGAGGAGCAGGACCGCCTCCTGGTAGAGGCCCCGCCCCACGGCGATCTTCGCCCACTGCCCGCCGGAGAGCTGCTGCCCGCCCTTGAACCGCTTCGACAGCAGCGCGTTCCACTGGCCGGGCAGTGCGGCGATGACCGCGTCGGCGCCGGCGGCCCGTGCCGCGGCCATGGCGCGCCGGGGGTCGGCCTCGGTGAGGCTGCCGGCGCCGGCGGTGATGTTCGACAGGGCGCTGAAGGGGAACCGGACGGGGTCCTGCAGCACGCAGGCGACCCGCTGGTGGACGGACCGGGCGTCCATCTCGCGTACGTCGACGCCGTCCCAGCTGACGCTGCCGCGCTGGGCCTCGTACAGGCCGGCCAGGAGTTTGGCGCACGTCGACTTCCCCGACCCGTTGAGGCCGACGAACGCCACCGTCTCCCCGGCGCGGAGGGTGAAGGAGACGCCGTCGAGGGCGGGCGTGTCCTTGCCGGGGTAGGTGAAGTGGACGTCGCGGACGGTGATTTCCCGCACGCGGTCCGGCGCCGGGACGTCGGAGGTGCGGGGCAGGAGGCGGCGGCTGCGTTCCTGGACGGCGAGGAGGTCGTCGACCCAGAGGGCGTGCTCGTAGACGAGGTGGGCGACCTCGATGAGCCGCGTGAGGGAGGACTGGCCCGCCTGGATGGCCAGGACGGCGCCGGCGCCCGCGGCCAGCGGCAGCCAGCCGGCGATCAGCATGGCCGCGAGGGCCGCGTAGGTGATCCCGGTGCCGGTGCCGCCCACCGCCCGCCCGGCGAGATTGAGGAGGGCGGAGCCCACGCCGAGGCGGGTGTCCTCCTCGGCGATCCTGGTGGTCAGGCGGCGATGCTCGGCGAGGAGGGCGCCCTGGGCGGTGTCGGAGCGCAGCTCGGCGGCCGCGTCCACGTCGAGCAGCAGCCACGAGAAGACGCGTACGCGGCGTTGCAGGGCGTTCCAGCGCTTGAACGAGCGGAACCGGGCGCGTGCGCTGTGCACGGCGGCCAGGCCCACCGGCAGGACGGAGAGCAGGAGGAGCGGGAGGAGGACCGGGTGGAGGACGCCGAGCACGCCGGCGGTGCCGAGGAGTCCGAGGGCCGCCGCGGCGAGGGAGACGACCTGCCCGACGATCATCCGGGCGTAGAACAGCCCGCGGTCGTTGGCGCGGTGGACCTCGTCGTGCCAGTCGGCGTCTTCGACCGCTTCGAGGCGCACGTGCGCGGTGAGGTGGAGGAACTCGCATTCCAGCGCGGTGCGGATCTTGGGGGTGACGCGTGCCTGGGCCACGGCCACGGCTGCTTCCAGCAGGGCCCGGGCGGCGAGGAAGCCGGCCAAGAGGACGATCTCGGGGACGGCGGCGCGGACCCGGTCGGGGGTCGGACCCTCGGCGAACAGGTGCTGGAGGACCCTGACGGAGGCCATCAGGCCGAAGGCCGTCATGGCGGCGGAGGCCAGCTGGCAGAGGACGGCGGCGAGGGTGGCCCGGCGGTCCGCCTGCCAGGCGAGCCGGCCGATGAGGGCGGTGATGCGGGGGAGGCGGACGAGCACCTGGCGTACGGTGGCGCTCGCGGCGGCGCCGTCGTGGACGGACCAGTACGCCTCTTCCAGGCCGTCGGTGACGTCTCCGTCCTCGGGCCCGGCGGGCACCGCGGAGGGGGGCGGGGGCAGGAACGGCTGGGACGGCCGGGACGGCTGGGCGGACCGCTGTCCGGGAACGGTGCCGGCCGTCGCCGCCGCGTCGGTGGGCTCGCTCATGCGGTCCACCTCGTATCCGGTCGTACGGCGCGGTAGGCGCGGATGCCGGACCGCTGCGGTTGCGCGGGGCGGGCGGCGGCGGAGGTCCGCCGCCGCTGTTCGAATCCGAGGCGGCAGGGGGCGGGTGCGGGTTCGGGATGCACGGTGTCCTCCATCTGGGCGGCCGGTTGGCACTGGTGCTCCAAGAACGCCCCGGTTCTACGCCCGTCACGGCCCCGGAAGGACGAATCCCTCGAACGCGAATACGACCCCGGCGGGCGGGCCAACAGCCGCCTGCCCGCCCGCCTTTGAACCCACACGTTCGAGTGGTCGGTCACGCCCGGCACCCGATCAGGGGCTTGCGCGGCCTACGGCGGCCCGGTTCGCGCGCGCTATTCCACCGCGGAGGGTGCGGGGGTCGGCGCTACGCGGGTGGGGGGCGGCGTCGGAACCGGCCCGCGGGTCGGCACGGAGGCGGACGGGCTCGCCGTCGGAGCGGGCGTGGCGGTCGGGGCCGGCGTGCACGTGGGGCTCGGCGAGGGAGCCGGCGGGGAGGTCGGTACCGAGGTCGGAGTCGGTGCGGGGGTGGGAACCGCCGTGGACGTCGGGACCGGGGTCGGAGTCGGGCTCGGGGCGTACGTCGGAACCGTCGTGGGCGACGTCGGAGCAGGGCTCGGGGCGTACGTCGGGACCGCCGTGGGCGCCGCGGCCGCGGCCGGAGTCGGCGCGTACGTCGGAACCGTCGTGGGCGCCGGAACCGAGGTCGGGGTCGGCTCGTACGAGGGGAGCGGTGTGCGTGACGGAGCAGAGGTCGGGGGCGAGGTCGGGACCGGCCCGCGGGTCGGAGGCAGGGTCGGGGCCGGGGTCGGGGCCGGTGACGTGCAGGTGGTGCTCGGGCTGGGGCTCGGTATCGGATCCGGCGTCGTGGGGTCGGCGGCCCGGGCCATGCCGGTCGCGAGCGCGATCCCGGCCATGGCGCCGGACACCGCGACCGCAGCCGCGGTCATACGGACTCGGACTCGGTGGTTGCGCATGTGCTGGTTCCCCCCTGGTCAACTTGCCGGCACGGTTGCCGACCATGATCCAAAGCCAACACGCTCCGTCGCCGACCCGCAACAGGCTTCTTCGGCCGGCACCCGGGATCCCCTTCAGACCACCGTCTCCCCCGGGGCGCGGTCCGCGAACTCCCGTACCCCGCACCCCCGGTGGACGAGGGCGCGCTCGTCGGGCGTGAGGGGCGGGCCGGTCAGGGGCGGGCGGAGGGGGCCGCGCAGGGCGCCCAGGAGGACGCGCGGCCTGACCAGGGTCGTGAGGGGGGCCTGGAGGGAGGTGACGTCGAAGAAGTCCCTGGTCATGGAGAAGCTGCCGCAGCAGGTGTTCAGCAGGCGGTAGGTGTAGCCGGACACCAGCTTGTCCTTGAGCGTCGGGGTGCGGTGGCCGCTGCCCTGGACCCCCGGGTAGAACACGTCGTGGCCGAGCGCCAGGTCCCAGGCCGCCGCGACCGGTCCGGCGACGGCCTTCTGGACCCGTCGCGCGAGACGGGGAGCGTCGATTCCGTGGGCCGAGACGAGGTCGCGGAGCACGAGCGCGGACTGGGCGGCCACGGACATGGCGTGCCCGTAGATGGGGTTGAACGCCGCCAGGGCGTCGCCGAGCACGACGTACCGCTCCGGCCAGTTCCTGACGTTCTCGAAGTAGCGGCGGACGTTCCGGGTGCTGCGGCTGACCGTGACGCCGGTCAGCGGCTCCAGCCCGGAGATCATCTCGCCGACGAGGGGGTGGCGCAGGCCGCGGGCGAAGGGCTCGAAGTCCTCGCTGCTCGCCGTGGGTTCGCCTCCTCTGGTTCCGGCCGTGGTGACGATCCACTGGCCGTCCTCGATGGGGAGGATGCTGGCGCTCTGCCCGGGGCGTGCCGTCCGGGGGTCGGACTGCACGACGACGAGGGGGAAGCCGGTCGTTCCCTCGGGTGCGCGGAAGATCCGGCTGGCGTACGTGAGGCCGAGGTCCAGGGAGCGCTCGGGTGCGGGCTTGACGCCCAGGTCTTCCAGGTGCCGCGGGGCCCGCGACCCCCGTCCGCTCGCGTCGACGACGAAGTCGGCTTCCAGAACCTCTTCCCGCCCGTCCGCCCCGCGGGTGCGGACGCCGGTGACGCGGTCGGCGGTGCCGGTGAGGGCGTCGACCCGGGTGCGTTGGAGGACGGTCACCGCGGGGTCGGCCAGGAGGAGGTCGCGTACGGCGTGGTCCAGCACGCCGCGGCTGCAGGCGATCAGGAAGGCGGTCTCGGCGCTCCAGCGGCGGAGCCAGCCCTCGGGGGTGAATCCGACCATGCCGGTGGGGATCGGGATGCGGTTCGCGCCGGCGGACATCCACCGGCCGGTGGCGCCGGGCAGGAGGGCTTCGGTGGCGTGTACTCCGGTGCTCCAGAACATGTGGGCGTGGCTCGCCTGGGGGAGGCCCCTGCGGGGGCCCGGCCCGGTCGGCAGTTCGTCGTTCTCGACGATGAGGACTTCTTCCACCGCCTCACGCAGCGCGGCGGCCGCCAGGGTTCCGGCCAGGCTGCCGCCGATGACGATGGCCCGGCGCCGTGCCGGGCGCGCGGGTGTGTGGGTGAGGTGGGGCATCTGACTGCTCTCTCGTGGGCCGCCGACGGGCGAGGGGCGCTGGATCTGGACGGGGGACGCTGGATCTGGACGGGACGGGGGCCGTGAACATGTGTGTGTATGGGGGTGGGGAGGGCGGGTCGGTCAGGCATCCGCGCGGCCCAGTGGCGCCGGCGGAGTGTCCCGGTGCGGTCCGACCAGGTCGGACGTCGTCCGGAAGGGTGATGGCCGCCCGCATGCCCGGGTGGAGGTCTGGTCGAGTACGGCGAGGACGCGCAGCACGTCCGAGAGCCGGACCAGCTCTTCGTCGTCGACCGAGGACATGTCCTCGACGCCGCTTCCCGCTCGGCCGGCCGGGGTGCCGCGCAAGGCGTCGAACGCCGCGACCAGCATGGAGACATGGCGTTCCACGTCCGGTCGCAGCTCGCCGGAGAGGGCGTCCGGCCGTTCCCCGGCCGGTGCGGGGTGGCCGAGGCGCGGCGCGAGCAGCCGGAGTCCGTCGCGGATGTCGCAGGTCCGGCGGAGCTGGCGTTTGCCGAGCGAGGACCACCAGGGGATGCGGACCGGTTCGTACGGGGTCACCGCGCGCATGACCAGCCACAGCGGGCGCAGCCGCCGGTACTGGGACCACCGGCGCCACAGGCCCACCGCCGCCTGGCTCGCGGAGGGCAGGGCGAGTCCGACGCACTGGAGGAGCGAGGCCAGGGAGGACACCGTCGGGGCGACGGTGGTGCTGACGCCGTCCCAGTCGTGGCCGGCCCATCGCGCGCCGATGGCCAGCAGCTTGCACGCGACGTACACGAGGCTCAGGGACGAGCCGGTCACGATGAGGAGCAGTCCGCTGCGCAGGAGGCCCGGGATCTCGCGGGCCCAGCGCCAGCACAGGCGGGCCAGGACCAGGTTGGCCAGCCCGTAGGAGAGCACGCAGAGGACGACCATTTCCCGGAGGTACGGGGTGGTGGCGTAGTAGGTGTCGAAGTCCAGGCGGCGTTCCACCGGTGCCTCGCCGTAGGCGAACAGGGTGAACTGTGTGGCGATCACCGCTCCGTAGATGCCGACGCACCAGCGTGTGGCGGCCCGGCGCCGGTCCTCCGGGCCGCCGCGCCAGATGATGGTGAGGTTGATCAGTGCGGCGCTGGCGGCGGTGACGATGCCGTAGACGAGCGGAACCGAGAAGTTGGGGATGCCCGTGAGCGCGTTCACCTGGGAGATCGTCGGCGGTGCCGCGAAGAAGAAGACGGCGGCGCCCAGCGGCAGGAGCAGGGACACCGAGCGGACGAGGGGATCGCGCCAGTGCCTGACGAGTCTGGGCACCCTCAGCGCGAAGGCCGCGGAGAGGACGCCGACGAGGAGGTAGAAGTACAGGGTGGTCATGCGTACTCCCCCTCCCGGGCGGGCCTGCGCGGATCCGTGGCGGAGCGCCGGGCGGCGTCCGCGGCGGTGGCGCCGTCGGCGGGCGCGTCGGCGAGGGTGCGGGCCCGCGGGGTGAGGTCGAAGTAGGGGTTGAGGGTGAGGAGTCCGTCGTGGATGCCCGCTTCGCGGTGCAGCCGGCGTACGCCCACCGTGGCGTGCAGGGGCAGTCCGACCACGGCCGTGCCCGGCGTCAGTCCGTGGAGCACGCGTGACAGGGTGGCCGGCCGCCGGTAGCGGGTCCGGTCCCGCCACGGCTCCTTGAACCGCCGTAGGAGGAGGGGTACGCCCGACCCGAGGAGGATGCAGCAGAAGGACAGGGTGGCGAAGTTCGGCACGCCCGTCGCCCTGTTCACCCTGACGATCACGGAGGTCGCCCCGAAGTACAGGACGGCCGTGGCTGTCAGCAGGTACGCCGCCACGGACCGGAGCAGGGGATCGCGGGCGTTCCTGCGCAGGCTGGGGAGCCGGACGAGGACGGCCACGGTCCCCGGCGCGGCCGGGATGAGGAAAGCGGGATCGGACACAGGTCAGCCCCGTATGCCGTGCTGGCCCAGTGCGGCCGCGATGCGGCCGGACGTGGTGCCGCGGTCGTGTGCGGACGCGTCGGGGGGCGTGAGTAAGTGCCGGACGGCGTGGGCCGGTTCCGGGCCGTATCGCTCCGCGGCCCGTTCCCCTTCCGCGTGGTTCCCGGTGGCCGCCCGGTCCTGTTCCGGGAGGGCGGGGCCGGGGCGTCCGGCGACGGCCAGAGCCGAATCGACCGCTTGTTGTAAGGCGGCGTCGTGGCCCGCCTCTGTCGGGACCCGGGATTCCAGACGGCCGGTCCCGTCCACGAGGGCGCCGACGGCCTGCCGTATCTCCCGCTGCTTGAACACGTGCCTCTCCCCTGCCCCTGTTCCGCGAAGGGCGGGAGTGCGCGCCCCAGCGGATTCCATGCGACCGGCCGGCGCCGCCCCCGCACGGCAACCGGTCGCTCCACCGACCCACCGCGCCGCGGACTGCGAGGGGCACGGCCCCCCGAGTCCCCTGGCGCGTACGGAACAGCACGCTTCAGCACGCATCGCCGGCCGGGTCCTGCCGTCCCGTGGTGTCCCCCTCGGCCGCACGTTCGTCCATGTAATTGTCGAGCCATTCGAGCAGCTTGGTGCGCCCCTGGTCGGGCAGCAGGGCAGCGCGCAGGGCGATGCCGTCGACGCCGTGCCGCTCGTACAGGCTCGGGCGGCGGCCGGCGCCGGCCGGGGCCGCCGCGAGCGCGCCGCGCTCGCTGTGCTCCTGGTACTGCTGGAGCAGCGACTTCTCCACGACGGCCAGCGCGCAGCCCAGGGCCTCGGTGTCCTCCGACTGGAGGAAGCCGGCCGGGCGCCCGAAGAAGCGTTCCAGGCGTGCGCAGTGGTCCATCGTCGGCCGGCGGTCCCCGCCGAGCATGGCCTGCACCTGCTGCCGGGAGATGCCGCTCTGCCGGGCGATGTCGCCGTGCGAGAACTTCCGGCCGTTCTCCTTGAGGTACGTCTCGTGGAGGAGGTCGAGCCGCTGCCGGAACCTCTTGTGGATGTCCGGCTCACCCGCCGGGCGCCCCTGGAGGAGCGCCCGTACGACGTCGAGGGGAACCCCGGAGGCGCGGTGCAGTTCCTCCGGCACCAGGACCTCGTCCCGGCTCCGGCCGAGCTTGGCCCCCAGGTCGGCGATCCGTCCCACGGACTCGGCCAACTGCGAGACGCTCACCGCCGACACGGGGAAGGCTGCTGTCACCGGCTGGTCTCCCGAGGTCGCGCGGGACGGACCACCCTGGTGTGCCGGGGTGGCGGGCCGCTGGAGGGGCGGCCGCAACGCCGATGCTGCCACAGCCGTGGCAGGTGCTCCATAGAACTCCGGCCAATCTGCCACAGCAGTGGCAGGAAGCCGGTCTCTCAGCCGATCCGGGAGGAGGGGTCCTGGCTGGGCACGGCGGCGGCCTTGCGTTCGGCGTCGGTCAGCGGAGGTGCCTGGAGGTGCGGCTCCTTCGGGCCGAAGAGCATGGGGACCAGCACGTCGGGGGAGAACAGCCGCGTCGCGGGCTTCTCCAGGCTCATGACGTCCAGCAGGGCGCCGAGCGCCCGGGGGCTGCGGGCGGCCGTCTCGACGGCGCGGTCGACGAACCGGGTGAGGAACCGTTCGACGGCCTTGGGCGGTGTGGCGCTCGCACCGGGGTAGCAGGCGTCCTGGCCCACGGCCAGGTCCCATGCGGCGGAGACGGGCCGTGCCGCCGCGCGCTGCACGCGGCGGGCCGTGCCGGGGGTGGCGAGGCCGGTGGAGGCCAGTACGCCCCGGAGGGCGAGGGCGGACTGGGCGGCCACGGTGAGGCCGTGCCCGTAGACGGGGTTGTAGCCGGCGACGGCGTCGCCCAGGACGACGAACCCGTCCGGCCAGGCCTTCATCTTCTCGTAGTAGCGGCGCTGGTTGGCGGTGCTGCGCGTGGTCACGACGTCGCCCAGGGGTTCGGCGTCCTTGATGAGTTCGCCGATGACGGGGTCGCCCAGGCCCAGGGCGAAGGCGGTGAAGGCGTCGGGGTCCCTGGTGGGTTCGCCGCCGCGCGAGCCGGAGAGGGTGACGATCCACCGGCCGTCCTCGACGGGGAGGATGATGCCGCCCTGGCCGGGGGCCTTGGCCGGGTTGGCCTGTACGTTGACCAGCGGGAAGCCCTCGCCGGTCGTCCCGGGGGCCCGGAAGGCGCGGGTGGCGTAGGCGACTCCCGCGTCGACCTGCCGCTCGGTGACGGCGGGCAGGCCGAGGGCCTGGAGCCAGGCGGGGGCGCGGGATCCGCGCCCGGAGGCGTCGACGACCAGGTCGGCGGTGAGGGTCCGCGTCCGGGTGCCGATGCGGGCGGTGACACCCGTGACGCGGCCCGCTCCGCCTTCGAGGCGCTCGACGGCGGAGTCCTCGTGGACGGTGATGCGGCCCTGGCCCGGGGCGCGTTCGCGCAGGACGTGCTCGCGCAGGACGTGGTCGAGGAGGTTGCGCGAGCAGACGAGGATGCGGTGGGGGGTGCCCTTGCCCGTGGGGGTGCCCTTGCCCGTGCCGCTTCCCGTGCCGCCGCCCGTGCCGCTTCCGAAGCGGCGGAACCAGACCTCGTTCGGGGCCCGGGAGACCATGTCACTCATGATGGGGACCAGCCGGCCGCCCTCGGCGACGACGCCGTCGACGAATCCGGGGAGGAGTTCCTCGAAGGCCTGCACGCCGCCGCTCCAGACCAGGTGCGCGTGGCGGGCCTGCGGTACCCCCTTGCGGTCCTCGGGGCCGGTGGGCAGCGTGTCGCGCTCCATGAGCGTGACGTCGGCGAACTCGGCGAGGACGGAGGCGGCGAAGAGGCCGGCGGCACTGCCGCCGATCACGAGGGCTGTGGGCCGACCTGAGTTGGCTGTGTGCGACATGTGACGCTTTCTATCGTGGCCGCCTGCCGGCGGATCCTCGCGGCGGTCCAGGTGCGGTGGAGCGCGCGCGAGTCCGTGGGCGTGGAGAGCCCGTCCGCCACGGCTTCGGCGCGGGGGCGGGGGCGGGGGCGGACGCGGACGCGGACGCGCCCGGGAACAGATCCCGCGATCACCGAGTTACATGTAGTCACCATACGTGCTGTAGCCACGTTTTGGGCGGGCTTCGGTGTCCAAGGGCGTTCGGCTGACGGTCCCCGGGTCAGGGCGCCACCATGGCCCCATGACCGACCCCAGCCCTGCCCAGCGGCTCGCCGACCACGTCCGGCACCTCCTCGGCGAAGGACCGTTCCCGCGGCCCGGCGGATGGACGCACATGGGTGCCGTCATCTGCGACGTCAGCTTCCAGCCCCGCTGCAACTACGAGGCGACCCTGCGGCCGCGGCTCCTCCGGCTCCAGGCGAGCTGGCCGGACGCGAGCACGGTCAGCGGGTTCCGGAGCCGTCTGGCCACGGAGGACCTCGCCGTCGCCATGCGGTTCAACCACGCCCGGAAGGCCGCGACGGCCCGCGCCATCGCCGACCTCCTGGCCGACCACGGGGTCGACACCCGCGACGACCTCCGCACCTGGCTCGACCACCCGGCCAACCGCGCCGCCCTGCGCACGGTGAAGGGGGTGGGGCCCAAGAGCGTCGACTACATCGGCAACCTCGTCGGCCGCTCGCAGGTCGCCGTCGACGTCCACCTGCGCGCCTTCGCGGCGGACGCCGGTGTCGCCGGCCTCCCCTACGAGCGGCTGCGCACGGCGTACGAGGAAGCCGCCGCCCTCCTCGGCCACGACGAGGCCGGACTGGAGCACGCCGTGTGGCGGCACGGGGCGGGAACGCCCTGACCCGCCGCCCCGGGCCCCACCCGCACGGAGCGCCGACCGCCCGGCAGGGCTGGTACGTCGGCGCGGCCGTGGAGGGCGGCCGTGGAGGGCGGCCGTGGAGGGCGGTCGTGGAGGGCGGTCGTGGAGGGCGGTCGTCTCACCGCGACCCTCGCCGGCGACGACCGGCCGGAGGGGCGGCGTCGCACTGCGGAGGCCGGCCCCGTCCCACTGACCCGTCCGGCCGCCCCGTCCCGCGTCCGCCGTTGTCAGTGGCGGCTGGCAGCATCCCTGAGCACCCCACCTCAAGGAGCTCCATGGGTACCTGGGACGTCGGCCCCTTCGACAACGACACCGCCGCGGACTTCGGCGGCACCCTCGACGAGGCCGCCGAGGCCGAGCGGCCCGGCCTCGTACGGGACGCGCTCGTCCGCGTCCTCGGCGCCGAGGACCCCCTCGACCAGCACCTCGCGGTCGAAGCGGTGGCGGCAGCGGCGCTCGTCGCCGCGCAGTGCCCCGGAGGGCGGCCCGTCACCAGCGCGTACGGGCCGGACCTGCCCGTCCCCGAGCTTCCGGCCGACCTGCGGGACCTCGCCGTACGCGCCCTGGACCGCGTCAAGGCCAAGCCTTCCGAGCTGCGCGAACTCTGGGCCGACACCGGCGAGTACCCGTACTGGCGCCGCAGCCTGGACCTCCTGCGCAGGGTCCTGACCTTCCCCGCCCCGCAGCCGGTGGCCCGTTCCTGGGCCCGGATCGACGCCTGGACGCGCCGGCACGCCCCGGCCTCGCACGCCCTGCTCGCGCCGCCGGCCGACCCCGTCGAAGTCGAGGCCGCGCAAACGGCGATGGGGGTCCGCTTCCCCGCCGACCTGCTGGAATCGCTGGCCTGCCACAACGGGATCACCCAGTGGGCGAACCTGCTCCCCGGCAAACCGCCCATGTCCGTCGCGGGGATCCTCGACCACTGGCGGATGTGCGTCGAGATCGCCGGTGACGACCCCGACCTGATGCAGTCCGACGGCGACGGCGAGGACGACGAACCCTGGTGGCACCCGCAGTGGATCCCCTGGGCGCAGAGCGACGGCGACTCCCGGGTCATCGACATGCGCGAGGGGCCCGGCCGGGGCCGCCTGGGCACGGCGACACACGACGACACCGGCCACTTCGACGACGGCTGGCCCTCCCTGGCCGTGTACCTGACCGCGGTGGCCGACGCGCTCGACCACGGCGGAGAAGCGGACGGCATGGCTCCGTACCTCGCCCCGCAGGGGGAGCTGTGGTGGGACTTCCCGGGCGAGACCGAGCTGAACGGCGAGCCGCTGACCCCGGCCCCGCCCGCGGGCGGCGCTCCCGGCCGGTGCTAGGGGGTGTCCGACCCGGGGCGGGGAGACGGGTTCCAGAGGCGGTCGGCCTCGCCGCGGGCGATGTGCTCCTCGTAGATCCGCACCTTGTACCGCATCACGTCCAGGGTCTCCCGCAACTCCTGGATCTGCGCCTCGACCTGGCGCTCGTGCCGGCGCAGCAGCTCCAGCCGCTCGTGTTCGTTGCCCGGCCCCCGGCGGGCCAGTTCGACGTACTGCCGGATCACCGGCAGCGGCATCCCGGAGGAGCGGAGCTTGGTGCAGACCGCCAGCCACTCCACGTCCTCCTCGTGGTAGACGCGACGGCCGTTGGACAGGCGGCGCACCGGGTTGGCGAACAGGCCCTCCCGCTCGTAGAAGCGGAGCGCGTGCACGCTCAGCCCGCTGCGCCGCGCCACCTCGCCGATGCTCAAGTCCACGAGTGACCCCCGTCACAAAGCTGTTGATCTAGACCCGACTCTAGCTCCTAGCCTCGGACCATCAGCCAGTCGGCACGTCGGACGATCGGATTGTGGGAGAACATGGGCGTTTGGTTTGTCACCGGGGCATCGCGCGGGCTCGGCGCGGAGATCACCCGTGAGGCGCTGCGCCGGGGGCACAGCGTGATCGCCACCGCGAGGGACGCGTCGGCGCTGCTCAAGGCGTTCCCGGAGAAGCCGGACGGACTGCTGGCGGTGACCGCGGACGTCACCGAGCCGGAACAGCTGGCGGCCGCCGTGGAGGCAGGTCTGGCGGAGTTCGGCCGGATCGACGTCGTGGTCAACAACGCCGGCTACGGACTCGTCGGCGCGATCGAGGAGACCTCCGACCGGGCCGCCCGGGACCTCTTCGACGTCAACGTGTTCGGCGTGCTCAACACCCTGCGGGCGACCCTGCCGACGCTGCGCGCCCAGCGGTCCGGACACGTCGTGAACATCGGCTCCGTGGGCGGCTTCGCCACCGCCCCGGCGGTCGGCCTGTACGGCGCGACGAAGTTCGCCCTGGAGGGCATCACCGAGGCGCTGCACGGGGAGCTCGCCCCGCTCGGCATCCGCGTCACGGTCATCGAGCCGGGCGGCTTCCGCACCGACTTCCTCAGCGGTTCCAGCCTCCGCGTCGAACCGGCGGCCATCGCCGACTACGCCGCCGGCGCGGGGCCGGTGCGCGAGGCGCTGGCCGCGAACGACGGGCTCCAGCCGGGCGACCCGGTCAAGTGCGCCGAGGCCGTCGTCGACGTCACCGAGGCCGCGGAGCCGCCGCTGCGCCTCCAGCTGGGCGCGGACGCGGTCGAGCGCGTCGAGGCGAAGCTGGACCTGGTGCGGCGTGAGCTCGACCAGTGGCGCCGGACGTCCCTCTCGACCGCCTTCTGAGGAGCCGTCCGCCGAGGCGTCCCCTCCCGGGAACAGCGGGAATAGGGGGCGCGGGCGGCGGGTTGCCCGGACTGCAAGATCGACATGTGGTTCGGGAGGGGCGGGGCATGACAGCGGTCCAGGGCACGGTGGTCGCCGGTTTCGAAGGGGTACGGGCGGAGTTCGCCGGCTTCCTCGCGGGCGAGGAGCACGCGCCCGGCTCGCAGCTGGTGGTGTACCGGGGCGGCGAGCGGGTGGTCGACCTGTGGTCGGAGGGGGTGGGCGCCGAGTCCCTCCTCGGCGTGTTCTCGTCCACCAAGGGCGCGGCGTACCTGGTGACGGCGCTGCTGGTGCAGGACGGCCTGCTGGACCTGGACCGGACCGTCGCCTCGTACTGGCCGGAGTTCGCCGCGGAGGGCAAGGGCGGGGTCACGCTGCGCGAGTTGCTGGCCCACCGGGCCGGGGTGATCGGCCTGGACGCCGGGTTCACGATGGCGGAGCTGGCCGACGACCGGGCGATCGCGGCCCGTCTGGCGGGGCAGCGCCCGTTCTGGCAGCCGGGACGGTTCTTCGGCTACCACGCCGTCGTGATCGGCGCCCTGGTCGGCGAGGTGGTGTTCCGGGCCACCGGGCGCACGCTGCAGGCCTGGTTCGAGGAGCGGGTGCGGGCTCCGTACGGGCTGGACCTGTGGCTGGGGCTGCCGGAGTCCGAGGAGCCGCGCGTCCTGAGCACGCTGCCGATGCTGCCGACGCCGGAGCAGGCGGCCGAGATCGAGGCGGGCGCCGCGAGCCCGTACGGCCTGGGCGGGATCGCCTTCAACAAGCACGCCCCCGGCAACGTCGACCTGTACGCGTTCCCCAACTCGCGTGCCGTGCGGGCCGGGGGCCAGGCGTCGGCGGGCGGGATCGGCTCGGCGCGCGGTCTGGCGGGCATGTACGCGGCCGCCGCCTTCGGCCTGGACGGGCAGGGGCCCCTGCTGAAACCGGACACGGCCGCCGAGTTCGCCCGGATCCACTCCGAGGGCAAGGACCTCGTCAGCGGCGCGGCCAAGGCGTTCGGTCTCGGCTTCCAGAGCTACGGCCCCAACTTCCCCGCGCTCGGCGCGGGCGCCTTCGGGCACAGCGGCGCCGCGGGCTCCCTCGCCCTCGCCGACCCGCGGCAGGGTTTCGCGTACGGCTACACCCGCCGCCGGTACGCCTTCCCGGGCGGCGCGGCCCCGGAGAACGACCGCCTGCTGCGGTCGGTGGTCCGGGCCCTCGCCGGCTGAGGGACGCGGGTGCGGTGCGGTGCGTACGCTTGGCCCGTGATCGATCACGGCATCGCCCTGCCCGCCTACCGCCTCCACGTCGTGCCGGCGGTCGTGGCGCTGGCCAGCCCGACGTGGCAGCGGGAGGTGTGGCTCGACCCGGATCGGTTCGAGGACCTCGACTACACCGTGCGCGTGCTCTTCGACGACTTCTGCGATGCGGACGAGCCTCTGCCCTGGCTGGGGCAGAGCCTTCGCAGCGAGGAGGAGGTCGAGCTCATGGCCCGTCTCGGTACCGCCTACGGGGCGGTGCAGGACGCGGTCGGCGCCGCCGCCCGTGACGAGGTCTACCTGGACTCGCCCGGCTGGTCCGCCGTGGTCTCCGCGGCGGCCCGGCTGGCCCAGGTGCTGGTGGCGAACGACCAGCTGGCGTTGAGCCGGTCGCACGACGCCGGCCGGGGCGGGACGGCCGGGGCCGGGCCTGGGCCTGGGGCCGGGCCGGTTGTGTCCGGGACGGACGGCGGGACCACCGGTTCCTGAGCCGGTCGGCCGTGACGGCGCTCCGGCGGCCCTGCGCGGACGGCTACGGCCGGACCGCCCGTGTCACCCCGGCCGTGCGCAGGGCGTCGGCGGCCGCGGGCGACAGCATGGACTCCCGCAGCTCCGCCACCGGGATCCAGCGCACCGCGTCGGTCGAACCGTCGGCCTCGACCACCGTCGGCGCCCCCGCGTCGAGTTCGACGGCGTAGAAGAGCGCGGTGAGGCTCCAGCTCACGCCCAGCCGCCGGACCGCGTACGTCCGCGCGTCGAGCAGCCGGGCGGCGGCGAGTCCGAGTCCCGTCTCCTCCCGCAGCTCACGGGCCAGGGCCTCCACGGGCTGCTCGCCCGGATCGATCCCGCCGCCCGGCAGGTGCCACAGCCCCGGGGTGAAGACCGGCGACTCGTCCGACAGCCGGGTCAGGAGCAGCCGATCGTCGTCCACCGCGACGGCGTACGCCGAAACGCGCGTCCGTACCCGATCCTCGACGGCCACGGCCCCCACCCCTCCCACATCGACGGTCCGAGGCGAGAACTCTAACGGCCGGTGGCGGCGGGGCTACCACTCCAGGTAGGCGACGGTTCCCGTGCGGCGGGCGGCGTCCGTCGCCTTGAGGCGGGCGAAGCCGGCGGGGCGCATGGTCCGTTCCCATTCCCCGAGGGTGCGGACGCGGAGTTCGGTGTGCTCCTTCGGGTCGAGGGTGATGCGGCCGATCTGCTCCTCGGTGAGGTGGCCGCCGTCGAAGACCACGCCGAACTTGTTCAGCGGCCAGTGCGCGCCCTGGGTGATGAAGTGCACGGCGAGGAGCTTCTGCGGCCCCTCGAAGGAGATCCCGGTCTCCTCGAAGCACTCCCGCACCGCGCACTCCCACGGTGTCTCGCCGTGGTCCATGTTGCCGCCCGGCCACTGCCAGGTCTCCACGTCGCCCGTGGCGCGGAGCTGGATCGGGCGGCCCGCGGTGTCGGTGAAGTAGAACGCCGCGTAGCTGGTGGCGTTCGCGATGGTCCTGACGTACTGCTCGGGCGGCAGCCAGGTGCCGGTCATACGGGGGTCTCCTGCTCCGTGGGGGCGTACGCGGCCGCGGGTTCCAGCCCCATGGCCGCGCGGCGCTCGTCGAGGCGTTCCGGGTCCTGGACGGGGGCGGCGCGTCGGCGCAGCTCGGCCGCGACGGCCGGCCGGGTCGGCCGCTCGTTCGGGTTCATGCGGTGACTTCCACGATCAGCCTCCCGATCGGCTCCCGGTCGTCTCCCGGTCGGGGCGGAGTGCCGGTCCGTGCGGGCGGCGCCACGCTACCGGGGCGCCGTCGGCGGTGGACGCGGAACACGGAAAGTGCCCTTCCGCCGGGCGCGCTGCGGGTGCGCGGTAGGCGGCCCGGTGGCCGTCGACCCGCCCGGCACCGCTAACCTCATGCCCCGGAAACGGGGAGGGGCGGGGATACGGGGATGGAACGGACGGTCATCGAGTCCGTCGCGTGCTGGGCGGCCCTGTTCTCGTATGGCTACGGCAAACGGACATGCAGCGCAGGGTGATGCTCGCGGCTGAGTCGGGCGCGAGGGCCGGTGTCAGTCGGGTTAGCGGGCTGTGATCGCACGACGGGCGGCATCCCAGACCGCCTCGAATTCTTGCGCGGTCAGTTGATCGGGTTCGTGTCCCTCCCACTGTGAGACAGGGAGCTCGGCAGTAGCCCCGAACATTTCTTCGTACTCGGCCAGACCCCCTGCCTGCTGGGCACGCTGCCATTCGTCCAGGGACGCAGCCGCGATCGGGGTCAGTTCGGAACCCTGGAGTTCGACCTGTCGAGTCACCCAGCCGCCGGCGTCGACCTCGAAGTAGAACCAGATGGCTTCCTCGTCCCAGAAGCACCGCATCCACGTCGTCACCGGTCGGCCTGCCTCTGCGACAGGGCAATGCGGCGCCGTACGAGATCGACATCCATGATCTTCACGGTGAGGGTGTCGCCGACCTCGATGACGTCCTGCGGCGCTTGATCCAGCTCGTCGGTGTGCACGAGCCCCTCAAAGCCGTCCTCTCGGTCTTCGATGCGGACGAAGACGCCGAACGGCACGATCTTGGTGACCGGCCCTGTGACCACTTGGCCGATTCTCTCAGCTACCTGCGGCCATGGGTCTTCCTGCACTGATCGAAGCGACAGCGGCACCCGTTCCCGGACCATGTCGACGTCGAGGACCTCGGCTGTGACCTCCTGGCCGACGCTGACGACGTCGGATGGGTCGTTGAAGGGACGCCAGGACAGTTCCGGGATGTTGATCATCGCGGTGAAGCCGCCGATGTCCACGAAGGTGACGCCGAAGCTGGCTATGGTCGTCACCGTGCCGGTGACGACCTGGCCGCGGCGCAGGGTCTTCAGGAACGCCCAGTCCCGGTCGCTGGGTGTCGGCTCGGTCTGCCAGCGCGCGCGGAGTACCCCGTCACTGTCGGGCAGCACAGCGGTGAACAGCGGGAGATCTTCACCGGCGTACATGGATACGACGCCGGCAGCACGCGCGCCGGCAAGCTGCGAGGGCACGTCCTCGAACTGGGTCTCGTCCACGACCGTGCTGGTGATCTGCCCGTCTTCCTTCTCGCAGATGATTTCCACGAGGCCTTCGTCGGGCAGGGCGGCCACAGCGGTGTCGACATCGGTGAGCAGGTCCGGCCAGACGGCCAACTGTGCGCGTGGGGTCAGCCGGGAGCGCACGGTCGCAATGTTGTCGCGGCTCAGGCGGTGCCACCGGGAGGCGTTGGAGGCGAAGGTCTCCTCCAGGAACGTGGCGCGGTGGGCGCTGACGGTCCAGCCAAGGCGGGCCCAGAAGTCGGCGTCGGCCGGGCGCTGCACGTATGCGGGGTCGTCGGGGGCGAAGTCGTACGGCGATGCGTCCAGGCGTTGCGTGAACAGGCCGAGCGCTCGGGTGCGGGTCAGCGCGGATTCGCAGGGCCGGCTGCTGCCGAGGTAGAGGTACTGGTCCCAGCCGACGTGCACCGTGAACTCTCCCTCGACCTCCAGGCGGCACCAGGCCCCGTTGTCGCGGAGCATCGCTCGGACAAGTTCCAAGCCGACACCGATCGGCACCAGCGCCCCGTCGTGGAACCCGGCGGAGCCGGCGGGGAAGAGGCCGGCCAGGCCGTAGCCGTCGACCGGTGGCTCCAGGCCGAAGTGGACGAAGCCTCCGAGCTGCGGCTCGCGGATGGCCAGCTGGTCGACGCCGCTGTCCTGGGCGAAGGCGGCGACGGCCTGCAGGTAGGCGGCTTCGACCGGCCCGTGGTCGCTGGTCGTGTCCTCGGTGCCGGCGTAGTGGCCGTGCTGGTCGCGATCGGCGGGGTCGTACTTGGTGACCTGATAGACGTAGGGCAGCACGTCACTGCCCACCGGGAGTCGACGGCGTGGCTGCGTTCTGGTGGCGTTCAAGGACGCGGTAGACCGTGGCGCGGCTGACGGAGAAGAGCTCGGCGAGGTCGGCGATGGTGTACTCGCCGGACTGGTGCTGCCGGACCAGGTGGCTCTGCTGGCGGGCGGTGAGCTTGGGCTGCTTCCCCTTGAGCTTGCCCTTGGCCCGCGCAACCGCCATGCCTTCACGGGTGCGCATGCGCAGGAGATCGACCTCGAACTCGGCGAAGGTGGCCAGGATGTTGAAGAACATCTTGCCCATAGGGTCGGCGGGGTCGTAGAGGGTGTCGCCGAGCGAGAGCCTGACGCCGCGGGTGGTGAGGGAGTCGCCGATGTCGCGGGCGTCGGGTACCGAGCGCGCAAGGCGGTCGAGCTTGGGGACGACGAGGGTGTCGCCGGCGCGGACCGCCGCGAGGGCCTGGGCCAGGCCGGGCCGGTCGCGGTTCGTTCCGGTCAGCCCGTGGTCCAGGTGGATCCGGTCCTCCGGGACGTCCAGACCGAGCAGGATCCCGCGCTGGGCGGTGAGGTCCCGCTTGTCCAGACTGCATCTCGCGTAGCCGACGCGTTCGCTCATGCCCGGAGCGTACGGTAAGCCC
Source organism: Streptomyces sp. NPDC004126 (assembly GCF_050275515.1). Classification (NCBI taxonomy): domain Bacteria; kingdom Bacillati; phylum Actinomycetota; class Actinomycetes; order Kitasatosporales; family Streptomycetaceae; genus Streptomyces; species Streptomyces sp. NPDC004126. The sequence continues at coordinate 72,382 of NZ_JBNNPF010000014.1, forward strand.
CCGCTCAGCGTACATTTCACCGGACACCCTGAATGAGACGCCGTCGGCGCAGGTCGGCCATCCCGGCCGGGCAAGATCATGATTGTCCGTTGAGGGTTCCTCCATCGGACACAATCGACGACCTCGGTCAGTACCCTGACGCGGTGACAACCGACACCGTCTTCCTGAGAGCCGTGAGCGGCACCGTCGACCTCCCCCTGCTCCCGCTGCCAGATCGTGTCGCAGCGCTACTGTCGGTGCTGGGCGTTCCGCCTCGGCTAGCGGCCCACCTACGCGCCGTCCACGACGTCGCGCATCAGCTGATCGACTGGGTAGCGGAGCGCTATCCCTCCGTGGCGATCGACCGGGAGGCGGCGCTGTTCGGGGCCGCGACGCACGACATAGGCAAGACAGTGCACCTGGCCGAGCTCTCCGGACCCGGGGCGGCGCATGAGGAGACCGGGCGGGCCCTGCTACTCGAACGCGGCGTCAGCCAAGAGCTCGCCCGCTTCGCCGCGACCCACGCGTCGTGGACGCGATCGGACGTCGTTCTGGAGGACCTTCTGGTGAGCCTCGCCGACAAGATCTGGAAGAACAAGCGCGTTCCCGACCTGGAGGACCTCGTCGTGGCCAGGCTGGCGGAGGCCACCGGCCGGCCGGAGTGGGAGGAGTTCCTCGCGCTCGACGAGATCCTCTCCCGCATCGGCGACGAGGCCGACGCACGCCTGGCGTTCCAGGCGTCCTTCCCGATCCACACCTGAGGACTACGCCGCCACCCTGGGTGGCGGCCTGGAGCGGAACGCGGTGGTCATGCGGGTGCTGCGGACGGAGCTCCGCGTCGGGCTGGCCGAGGTCAAGACCGTGCTGGGCGAGGTGCTGGCGGGAACCCACTCGGGCACGCTGCCCGAGATGGAGCTCCTGGCCCGCAGGCTGCGGGCAGCGGGCATCGACGCCGTTGCCGACCGGCCGCGGTCGCCCTGAGCCGGCGGGGTCATCGGTCCCCGCGCAGTCTCTTCCAGGCGGCCAGGCCGAGCATCAGGCCCCACAGGACGAACAGCCCGTACCAGAACAGGCCCCAGGCGGCCTGGGGGTGGGCGTCCTTGGCGGCGAAGGCGGGGGCGGAGACGACCCGGCCGGCGGCGAGCAGGCCCTGCATCGCGAAGTAGGTGAAGCCCCACAGGGTCATGCCGGCCGAGGCGGTGAGGGACAGCGCGCAGAGCGTACGGCGCGGCAGCCGGCACCCCCAGGGCCGGACCAGGGCGAGCGCGACGGCGGCTCCCGCCACGGCGACGGCGCCCATCACCCAGTACCCGATGGCGGCCTCCCAGGTGCCGTGCGGTGCGGAGGCGAAGTCCCCGGGGAAGGTCGCGCCGACTCCGGCGCCCCACCAGAAGTGCGGAGCCGCGTACGCGAGCGCCGCGCCCGCCGCCACATAGCCCGCCCAGGCCTGCCGTACTGCTGTCGTCGTGGCCGTCGTCATGTCTTCCCCCGAGGTCCTGGTTCTGCTTGTGCTTCTGGTTCTGGTTCTCGTCCGGCACGCCGGCGCGTCCCGTCTGGGAAGACTCTGCCTGCCGGGCCCCTGGGGCACGTCGGCCGCCGGGACCGAGCTGCCTCCCCCGCGCGGGGGAGGCGTCACGGTCCGATCAGATGATGATCACGAGCAGCGACCGAATGGTGACGTGCTGTCAGCGGCGTCTGCTTTCATGGATCAGTCGCGCGGGGAGGCGCGACGCGACCACCGAGGGGGATGCGGCTGTGCCCTGGATCAACACGTACGTGAAATCGGACGGCACCAAGGTCGGCGGTCATTTCCGGTTGCCTCCGGGCGCCCGGCCGGAGCCGACGGTCTCGTACCCGATCGTCTTCCCCAGCCCGGTGGGCGGCCGGTGACCCGGCGTCGGCCCGTGAGGCGCCGCAGGCCCCGCAGGCGCGGCGGCTCGGAGGAACTGTGGGTGCTCGGGCTGCTGGCGGCGGTGGTCTTCGGCCTGATCGCGGCGGTGCTGTCATGGCTGGCCGCGCATCTCTGGGTCCTGGTCCTGCTCTCGGCGGCCGCGGCCGGCGCCGGCTGGGTGTGGTGGCTGCGGCGGCGGGAGACCGCCCGTTGGGCGCGGGTCCGGGCCCAGGGGCTGCGCTACGCCGTCGAGCAGCTCGACGGCCTCCACTACAACGACTTCGAGTTCGCCGTGCGGGACCTCATGCACCGCGACGGCTGCTCCGACGCGCAGAAGGTGGGCGGCCGGGGCGACAACGGCGCGGACGTGAAGGCCACCGACCCCTACGGGCGCCGCTGGGTGATCCAGTGCAAGCACCGCAAGGCCGGCTGGTCCGGGTCCGCGGTCGGCACCCCTGACCTCCAGGTCCTGAACGGCACCGGCCGCCAGGTCCACGGCGGGGACGTCCTGGTCATGCTCACCAACGGGCGGTTCTCCGGCCCCGCCCGCGAGTTCGCCGAGTCCCAGCGGCTCCACCTCGTCGACCGCAACCTGCTCGCCCAGTGGGCCGGCGGGTCCCGCCCCCTGTGGGAACTCCTGCGCGCCGTACCGCCGCCGCCCCGGAAGCCCACGTCCCTCTCGTAGCGGCCGGCTAGCGCTTCAGCCGGCTGCGGACGGCCAGGACGGCGAGTCCGAGGAGGGCCGGCTCCGTGAGGCGGGACGCCATCTCGGTGTAGGTGCCGGCGGTGGTCAGGTTCTGGCCGGAGGAGCGGAAGACCACCGAGTTGACGACCACCCTCAGGGACTTCTCGAACCGGTCGGTCGTCAGGCGTTCGCGGTAGGGGCCGTCCGGGTTCGCCGGACCGGGTACGTCGGTGGTCATCGTGATGCTGCGGCCGGCCACCGTGCCGGTGGTCCTCGGCTTCGGGTCGTTCTGCGGCAGGCCCCACAGCATCATCGCCAGCACGGTGACGGTCATGGCCGCCAGGAGCCAGCCCAGGGCGCGCGAGGCCCGCTGCCCGTAGCCGGACAGCGCCCAGTACGCGGTGAGCAGGCTCCGCTCGGCCCGGGGGATGTCGTCGGCGTGGCGGCGCATCTCCATCTCGCCGTAGTAGAAGTCGGCGGCACCCGGTTCGTGCTTGCCGTCCTCGAAGGCCTTGCGCAGCTGCCGGTACACCGGGGCCAGTGCCGCCGGCTCCTGCACCTCCTCCCCCGGCGGCGCGGGCGTCCAGCCGTCGGCCGCCCGGCCGCGGGCGGCCCGCCAGTGGTGCTCCTCGGCGAGCGTCCGGCGCGGGGTCCAGCGCGCGGGCCGTATCCCGCGTCGGCGGAGGCCTGCGGGTGCGGCGGCGAAGACGTACCTCCCTTCGAGGCGGAGCTGGTCGAGGTGGACGGTTCCGGCGAGCAGGCACTCGGTGAGGTCCACGCCGGTCAGCACCAGGTGCGCGGCGTCCACTCCCCGTAACGACAGGATCCGCACGCCGGGGTCCGGGCGGCCGGGTCCACCGGAAAGACCTGGTTCATCCAGTTCCTCGCCGTCCACGGCGAACGGCCGGGGCCGGGCGGTGATGCCGAGCGGGCTCTCGACGACCGCGTCGCAGAGGTCCACGGCCGCGTACCGCAGCCGCAGCGCCGCCGTGGAGGTCCACCGCGTCCGCCGGCACCGTACGGCTGCCGCGGCGGCCTCCAGCGTCATGGCGGAGCCGAACACCGCCTCGGACAGGTCCAGCGTCCCCGCGCAGACCAGCGGGCCGACCCGTGCGGAGCCCTCGAACGCCGCTCCCGGGAACGACACCCGGCCGCCGGCCGTCAGCCCGCGGAGCGTGGTGACGCCGCTGATCCTGGCCCGGTCGAAGTGGCCGTCACCGCCGATGCGGGCCCGGTCGAGGGCGAGGAAGCCGCCGACCTCCATCCCTTTGAAGCCGGCGTCCCGCCCGGTCCTCAGTCCGTCGAAGACGGCACGGCCGCCCACGCGCATCCGTTCGAACGAGGCGCTGCCGCCGACCTCCGTTCCCTCGAACACGGCGCGCCGGCGGACCGTCATCCGGTCGAAGCGGGCGTCCCCTCGGATCCTCACCTGCCGGAAGAGGGCGCGGCTGCCGATCTCGGCCCGGTCGAAGGAGACGTCGCCGGCGACCTCGGCCCCGTCGAACACGGCGTCGCCGTCGATCCGCGCCAGGTCGAAGCACAGGGCGCCGTGGAACACGGCCTCCTCGAAACGGGCCTGGCCGATGCGGGGCCCGGGCGTGGAGGGCTCCGTGAGCGCGGTGAGGAGTTCCCCGAGCAGCCCTTCGGTGAAGGGGGTGCCGCGGTGGTCGAGGTCGGCGCCGGGCCGCAGTCCCGCGAGGTGGGCGGCGCGTTCGGCGCCGGGGAGGTGGGCCAGGCATCCGGCGTACGGCTCGACCCGCCGACCCCGGCATCCGGCGCCGCCCGGCAGGGCATCGGCGCAGTGCGGCCATGACGGTGCGTCCGGTGCGGTGCGGCGGTACGGGGCAGCGGTCATGCCCATGAGACGTGGGACGGCGAGCGGCCGGTTGCGCCGCCCCCGCCCCACGCCGGCCGGGGCCCGGGGGCCGAGCATGATCGTTCTCACTGGGATTTCCTGTACGCCAACTACTCACACCCGTGGTCCCCGCGCTCGACCGTTACAGCCGCTACCTGAAGAACCTGGTGCACATGGTCGGCGAGTGGCGGCACCGCGAGATCGGCTCCTGTGGCTGCGTAGGGCAGAAGCGGCTCTGGTCCACTTCTTGTGGTCGCGTACGCAGCGTGACTGTTGTTCGTCGTTAGATCGCTGTCGAGGTCGCCCGAAAATCGTCCTGCCCGGGTGGAGCGGGGTCGACGGTTCTGCCCCGTGAACGAAGTACGGCCGCAGCTGGAAGAGCTGCTGTTCTGGTCGGTGGACAGCGTGTCGGTGGAGTCGGTCGAGGTGGCTGACACTGTCGTGCGTGTGGCGGCCCAGACAAGGACCAGTGGGGCGGCCTGTCCCGGCTGCGGTAGTTGATCGAGGCGAAGTCATGGTTCCTACCTGCGGTTTCCCCGTGACCTGCCGACCGCTGGCAGGTTGGTTGTGGTGTCGTTACGGGTGCGCCGGTTCGTATGCGCGGAGGTGTCCTGCCCGCGCAAGACGTTCGCCGAGCAGGTGCCGGGGCTCACGCGTCGGTTTGGTCGGCGGACGGAGCGGCTGCGATCGACGCTGGTCTCTGTCGGTCTCGCGCTCGCGGGACGGGCCGGCGCCCGGATGTCGGACGCCTTCGGGAAGCGAGTCAGCCGGAACACTCTGCTGCGGCTGATCACCTCGCTGCCGGATCCGCCCACCGCCACCCTGCGGGTGGTGGGCGTGGACGAATACGCTCAGCGCAAGGGCCGGGTCTACGGAACCGTGCTCGTCGACGTCGAGACCCGCCGGCCCGTGGACCTCTTGCCGAACCGGGAGGCGGACACACTAGCTGCTTGGCTGTCCGAGAGGCCCGGGATCGAGATCATCTGCCGGGACCACGCTCGCTTCTACGCCGAAGGAGCCACCCGCGGCGCCCCACAGGCCCTCCAGGTCGCCGACAGATGGCACCTCTGGCACAACATGAGCGAGGCAGCCGAGAAGTGCGTCTACCGGCACCGCGGATGCCTGCGACCGGCACGCCACCGCCGGAGTCCCAGCCGGCTTCGGAACCGCCCGCGTCGTCGCCGTGGCCGACCGGGCACCGCTTCGCTGAACGGACCCGCGCCAAGCACGCCACCGTCCACGCGCTCCTGGCCGCCGGCCACAGCAAGCGGTCCATCGCCCGCCAGCTCGGCATGGGCTTCAGCACGGTCCTCCGCTATGCCCATGCCGCCGAGCCGGAACACCTGTTCACCGGCCAGTGGCAAAGCCGCCCCACCAGCCTTGATGCCTTCAAGCCCTACCTCGACCAGCGATGGCAAGAGGGCTGCACCAACGCCTGGAAGCCGTGGGAGGAGAACAAGGAACAGGGCTACCCGGACGGCTACAGCAGCGTTCGCGCCTACGTCAGCCAGAATCTCCGCGGCAAGCCCCAGCCGATCGGCCCCCGGCCGCCGTCCGCCCGCGCCGTCACCCGCTGGATCCTCACCCACCCCGACGCCCTGGCCGAAGGCGACCGGCTCCAGCTCAAGACCGTGCTGGCGAACTGCCCTGAACTGGACGCACTCGCTGGTCACGTGCGCTCCTTCGCCCACATGCTCACCCAGTTGCAGGGCCACCATCTGACGGCCTGGATCGAAGCCGTTACCACCACCGACCTGCCCAGCCTCCAACGATTCGCCCGGCACCTGGAGCGCGATCTCGACGCCGTCACGGCCGGACTCTCGCAGCAGTGGAACTCCGGAGTCGTCGAGGGTCATGTCAACAGGATCAAGATGCTGAAGCGCCAGATGTTCGGCCGCGCCAGCTTCGAGCTCCTCCGCAAGCGCGTCCTGCTCTACTCCTGAAAAGGCTGTTCAGGACGGATCGTCGATGAGACCGAAGCCCTCGGGGAACCCTTCCAAGAGCTCGCGGCGAGCCGGATTCGTCTCAGAGGCTGCCATCTCCCCGACCAGCTCGATCAGCTCCTGCTGCTGATCAGTCGGCAGCGTGCCGACCACGTGGGCAACGCCCTCCAGAACCTTGACCGCGTCGTCCGGGTCCATCTGCTCGTCTTCGCACCCCTCGATGAACCACAGCACATCGACCAGAGCCTCGGCCAAGGCACGAGTCAGGGACGGGTACGAGGACGTCACGAAGGGCTCCCAGAAGATCAACGGCAGAGTCCGGCCATCCCACCACACGCCACTGGCATCACCGTCCGTGAGCCTCCACAAGAAGTGGACCAGAGCCTCAGAAGTAGGAACAGGGGGCCGTCGTCTCGTTGTCGGGCTTCGGGGTCCTGGCCGCCGGAGATTGTCCGTGAGGGAGGATCCCCTCATGGACAGAATTGTTGATCTTGACGGGGCGGCTGCCGTTCTGGCCCAGCGGTCCGTGGGCTGGACGTCGGTCGGCCTTGAAGTGGGCCGGGCGACCTGGCGGGATGCCGAGGCGACCTGGCCTCAACCACTGGAGACCGACAGGACTCGGGTTCAGGATCCGGACTCGGTTGGCTTGGTCATATCCGGTCCGGCTGAAGCCGTGTTGTCGGTTGTGCTGTTCCGTGGCGGATGGGCCGATGTGGATTTCGTCGCTGACCTGGACGACTCCGGTTGCCTGCCGGCCTTGGGGATCACCTCGGCGGCGGACTTCGCGACCAGGATGGACCAGTGGGTGAGTCGTGTCTTCGGGAGCCTCGGCAGCGGGTGATCAGGGTCGCGGCGCCTTGGCTCACCTGGCCGCCCGTCTGAGCCAGTTGCGGCTTTGGAGGGCCGGCCACGAACCGCCTACAAGTTGCTGCGCGAGACCTCCACCAGCCTGAGGAACATCGGAACGGAAACCGGCGCCAAGCCCTGGCTGCGCTCCTGAGCACGTTGGCCTGTGCTCATGAACGCGAGCGCCCCGACCGGCATCCGGCCAGGGCTCCACCCGGCCTCCGTCGGCGGGTAACGTCCCAGTAGACGAAGGGGACGCTATGAAGTGGCACGAGCACACCACCGGTCAGCGGATCAAACTGCTTCGCGGAGTCATCACGCAAGAACAACTCGCTGAGGCCGCTGACCTGGCCGTCTCCACTGTCCGAAAGGCCGAGCAAGGCCGGGGACAGCTCTCCCTGCCCACACTTCTGCGACTCGCCCACGCTCTGGGCACCGACATTTCCGTGGTCGTGGGCCAGCAGCCCCCCAAGAGGGCACTGCTCGCGAACGACCGAACCACCCTGCGGGAACTGTCGCGCACGGTCCACGACACCGCAGCGGGGCTCGGCATCGACCGGGAGCCGGCTGACTTTGCCGCAGACCTCGCGGCAGGGTGGGACGCATATCGGGCCGGGCGCATGGACGTAGCCGGCCAGTTCGCGACGTCTTGCGTGAAGGACGCCGCAGCGGCTCTTGCCGGTGCCCCTGAAAACCACCGCATGGCCGCTCATGGGGTGCTCGCCGACGCCTACCGCCTCTCCTCATATGTCGCCAACCAACTCGGGGCCCGAGACCTCGCATACGCCGCCATCGGTCACGCAGCCATCCAGGCCCGAAAGGGTGGAGACCCTGTGCGGGAGGCGTCCGTGGCCTCTGGGCGCTCGTGGATCTACCTGCGGGACGCCCGACTCCAGGATGCCGAGCAGACCGCAGCCATCTCCTACACCAGCATCGAGCCGACGTACGGCAATCGTGATCCCGTGCTGTTGGCCACCTACGGCTGGCACGTTACGTTCGCCGCCGTCGTAGCGGCCCGCCAGGGCGATCCCGACGCTGCCAAAGACCTGCTCTCCCAGGGTTCCGCCGTCGCCGCCCGGCTTGGTCAGGACGTCATGGTCAACGGCACGGCGTTCGGCCCCTCCGCCGTTACTGCCCAGGCCATCGGCATTGCCGTATCCACCGGGAAGCCCGGGAAGGCTCTCCAGCTTGCCCAGGGACTGCACGACACGTCGTCTCTCCACCAGGCCGCGCGAAACCGGCTTCAGCTCGATATTGCCCTCGCCCAGTGCGACACGAAGCAGTACGACTCCTGCTTGGACACCCTTCTCACGGTGTGTGAGGAGCATCCGGATTGGGTGCGTCACCAGACACTGCCTGGCGTCATCGCCCAGCGGGCCGGGTATGCCACCACCTCCCGGTCCCGGAAGATCGCGAAGATCATCGGGGCTGCCCTCGCGTAAGTGATACGGGGCGTAGCACCCCCGCCGTACTTCGATTCCCGTAGTGCCACACACCCGCTCTTCACTCAATGCAGCGGCGCGATCACCCTGGAGTGGTCCAGCAGGCAGCCGGCTTCCGCCTTCCTCCTTCCTCCTTCGAAGTCGGCTGCATCCTCCGTCCGAGGAGCGCGCCATGGCCGAGCCCGTCCCTCGCCAGAATCAGGAACAGCCCAGTGAGGGCATCCCCTGGGCTGCGTTCGCTGTCCCGGCGAACATCACCGCAGCGTACGGCCAGCCTTCGCCGGCCCTGATGGCGCGAGCGAATCGCGGCTGGCACAAGCTCGGCGTCTTGCACGGTCGCAGCGCCGGCGATGCGCTCGGTGACGACTTCCCGGACGGCCCCCAGGAACGGGTGGCCACCGGGATTGGGCTCAGCCCGGCCCTGCTCGACCGGGCCCGTGCCGGCTGGGAGCGCTTCCTCAGCACCTCGAAGGAGGCCCCCGGTGAGTGAGCAGTACGCTTACCAGCCTCACCGTCTCCTCCGGAAGCGGGTCCGCGACATCGCGTCCGGCATCGAGGGCGAGCTGATGGCCGTGATCAACGAGAACGTCTCAGACACCGGCATCGAGCGCTGGATGGAGCTCGCGTACATCCGGAACGCGTCCGGCCGGGAGTTCACCACCGCCGTCGACAACGTCCAACCCGCCTAGCAGCTTCCCGCCCCGGCCAGGGGTGGGCAGGCCGGGCCCACTGGGGCCAGAACCCCCGGGCCCTTCACGTGTTCGTCGGGCCGACGCTGCCGAGGTCCGAGCCGCAGCTCGCCGCGCCGGGGGTGCGGGTCTGGCCGCCGGCGCGGCACGGCGACCTGTTCGACACCGCGATCCAAGGCGGTGACACGGTCGTCCTCATCGACGGCGTGTATCACCAGGCGCCGGCGCTGCGGCACAAGGAGATCCTCGCCGCGATGGGCCGGGGCGTCGGGGTGGTCGGGGCGGCAAGCATCGGCGCACTGCGGGCGGCCGAACTGGCGCCGTACGGAATGCTCGGCGTCGGCCGCATCTACACCGCCTACGCCCGTGGGGACATCGACGGCGACGACGAGGTGGCGGTTGGGCAGGCCCCGGACGGTGCGTGGGACGCGCTGACCTGGCCGGTGGTCAACCTCCGGCACGTGCTGGACCTGGCCGTCTCGACCGGCGTGCTCGACGACGATCGGGCCGCCGGGCTCCTTCAGGCGCTGCGCGCGGTGTACTACCCGCAGCGCACGTGGGCCGCCGTACGGACCGTGTGCCGCCGCCAGGGCGAGACGGCGTTCGCCGACTGGCTGACCGAGCGGCGCGAGCAGGACCGGCACTTCGGTGACCTCAAGCGCGCCGACGCGCTCACCGCCGTACGGACCGCGCTCGACGGCACCGCGGAGGCGACGGACAAGGCTGCTGTCGTGCCGAGGTGGGAGACGGCCTACTTCCGCCGCTGGTCCAACGCCGCCGCGCGCGGGTGCGTGGACGGGATGGTGCTGTCCACCGAGGACCGCCTCGTGTACCAGCAGGTTTTCGACCCCGCGTTCGGCGAGCGGTGGGCGGCCTACCTCGAACACCACTCCCTCCACCCCGCCGACGGCGGGCCCGGGCTGCCGCTCGCCGAGCGCCTGGCCCGGGCAGGCGTGGGGGACCTGCCCGCCGACCGTGTGTTCCGCCCGGCGGTCGATCTGCGCGACGGGCAGACCGTGGCGCTGCTGCCGGGCGGCGAGAGCGCCGAGGACCGGCGCGCGGTCGCCCGGTACGCCGAGGCCCTCGTCTGGGCTCGGCGCAGCCGGCCCGGGTTCGGGAAGAGACCAAGAGGATGGAGACGGCCCGTGGTGGGCGCTGACGAGCTGGTGGCGCTGCCCGGCACCGTACGGGCCCGGACGCCGGAGGAGACGTGGGAGGCGGTGGCCGGCCGCCTGGAGGAGTTCGGCATTACCCGCGTCGCGGACCTGACGGGCCTGGACGTGATCGGGCTGCCGGTGTGGACGGCGATCCGGCCCGCGTCGGAGACCTTGTCCACGTCGCAGGGCAAGGGCGCCACCGCGCTGTTGGCGGTGATGGAGGCGATCGAGCTGTGGCACGTCGAGCAGCCGCTGCCCGTCGCCGCGGTGGGCCCGGCCGCCGAGGTCGCCCCCGACTGCCCCGTGACCGCGCTGCCGACCACCGCTCCGTGCCCCGGGGACGCCCTCGCCCGGGTGGTGTGCGAGTGGACGCCCCGCGCCGGCCTGGCGAGCGGGGCGAAGACGCTGCTGCCGGTCGACCTGGTCCGCCGCCGCGGGACCAGGGGCCGGACACGGGGAAGCGGGGCGAGGGCTGGAGGGACGGGGCCAGGGGGTGGTGTCCCGTCGGGGCCACCAGTGGGTGGTATGACGCGGCTGCGGTACCGGGGGCGGGCGGGACGCGGGATAATCGGGGGCATGGTCACGCCGTACTCCCCCACCCCCGGTCCGTCGGCGGCCGAGGTGCTGCGCGCCCGGTACGCGGGCAGGCTGCCCGGCGCCCTCGACGAGCTGGCGGGGCCCGAGCACGGCGTGGTCGAGCTGCCCCTGCACGTCGCCTGGTCCGGGCTGCGTTCGTACGACCTGGACCGGCCGCGCCTGCGCATGGGCCTGTACCGGACGGTCCTGGCCGAGGGGCAGCACGAGGACCTGGTCAAGCTCCTGAACCGCGACCTGCTCGCCGCCCAGTGGCCGGTGCTGCGCACGCTGGTCAGCCGGCACGTCCGGCAGGTCTGGGAAGAGGCCTTCCCCGAGCTGGCCCAGACCCCGGCCCAGGCCCAGGCCCAGGCCCAGAACCAGAGCCAGAGCCAGGCACCGGCACCGGCAGCCGGGCCCGCGGCGGCGTGAGGCTCAGCGGTCTGCACCGCCGGCTCCTGGACGCCGTGATCGACATCGGCTCGCCGTACCCCCTCGTCCTCGCCGGCGGGTACGCCGTCCAGGCCCACGGCCTGGCCGACCGCGTCAGCCAGGACCTCGACGTCGCCACCGAGAACCCCGCCCCCATGGCCGACATCGCCGCCGGCCTGGAGCACGGCCTGGCCGCGCGCGGCTGGCGGGTGGAGACCATCGCGGTGGACCCGCTCTCGGCCCGCCTCGTGGTCAGCGATCCCGCCACCGGTGAGCGCTGCGAGGTCGACGTCCTCAAGGAGCACTTCTGGGCCCCGCCGGCCCGGACCGAGTACGGGCCCGTCCTCGCCCTCGACTCCGTCATCGGCACGAAGGTACGCGCCCTGGCCGACCGCGGCACCGCGCGCGACCTGATCGACGTCCACGCGGCCTCCAGGCACCGCACCCGGGGCGAACTCGAAGGGCTCGGCGAACGGCACGGCCGCGACGAGTTCCGCCTCGCCGACCTCCGCGACCGGCTCGCGGGCGCCGAATGGACGGACGACGAGGAGTTCACCGCCTACGGCCTCACCGAGCCCGAGACGGCCGCGGTCCGCGCGTGGGCGCTGGACTGGGCCACCGACCTCGACCACCGCCTGCACGACGACAACGACGACACCGACGACAACTGCGACAACGCCGACGGCTGAGGGACCGGTTGCTCCGGTCCGGTGGACACCGCCGGTCCCGGCCCGGATCGCGCGGCCGGCGACGGGCGGTCGTGATCGGCTGCTTCCGGCGCTCCGCGCCGAAGGCCCCGCGACGGGGCGGCCGGCTGGACGCCACGGGCCGCCCGCAGTAGCAGTACGGGGCGCTCCCCCGACCGAGACTGAGGAGCCGCTGGATGTACCAGCAGCAGAACCTGCGGGCGACCCCTTCCCCTCGCGGTGTCCGGCGACCGTCGCGGCCCGGCCGGCTCCTGTCGGCTGCCGGTCTGGCCGTCGCGGCCGGGCTCGCGCTTCCCGGCCCCGCAGCCCAGGCCGCCGCCACCCCCTCCCCCACTCCCACTCCCGTCACGAGTACCGTGCGGTGCTCGGTGCCGGACCTGGTCCGGGCGATCCAACGGGCCAACCGCACCCCGGGAGCCGACACCATCCGGCTGGCCCGCACATGCACCTACGAGCTCGTGACCGCCGACCCGGACAGCCCCGCCGACGGGCTGCCGGTCATCACCAGCGAGATCACCATCGACGGCGACGGTGCGACGATCAAGCGCGCCGCGTCCGCCCCGGACTTCCGGATCCTGCGCGTGGGCCCCGACACGGGCGCCCTGACGCTCAACCGGACGACCATCAGCGGCGGCCGGGCGACGGACTGCCCGCAGTTCCCCGGCCAAGGGGTCTGCGGGGGCGGCATCTACAGCCAGGGCAGTCTGACGGTGAACCACAGCCGGGTGGTCCACAACGCCGCCCACACCGCCTCGGCCGACGTCTTCGCGGAGGGCGGCGGCATCGACAGCGACGGCACGGCCACCGTCAACGACAGCGAGATCAGCCACAACTCCGCCACCTACTCCGGCCCCACCCCGTCCAGTGCCGAGGGCGGCGGGATCGCCAACGACGGCACGCTGACGCTCAACCGCACCCGGGTGACCGACAACAGCATCGCCGTCACCGACGGCAACGACAGCTTCGCGTTCGGCTCCGGCCACGCCGCCTTCGGCCTCACGAAGATCGACCACAGCACCATCAGCGGCAACCGCGCCAGGGCCGTCGGCGGCACGGCGCTCGGCGCACTGGCCACGGGCGACCCGCTCCCGGGCCAGGAGACCACCCTGGCCGTGACCGACAGCACCATCTCCGGGAACACCACCAGCGCCCCGAAGGGCACCGCCCTCGGCGGCGGACTCGGCACCAACTTCCCCGTGAAGCTGGTCCGTACCCGTGTCGTCGACAACACCGCGACCGCCCCCGGCGGCACCGCGCGGGGCGGCGGGATCCACATCGGCCGTACGGGCGAGGTGACCCTGCGGGAGAGCACGGTACGGGGCAACACCGCCCACGCCCCCGGCGGCACGGCCCGGGGAGGCGGCATGAGCAACGCCACCGGCGGCACCGCACGGACCTACCGGTCGCACATCACCCAGAACACCGCCGAGGCCCCCGACGGGGGCACCTCCCAGGGCGGCGGCGTCTTCAGCGCCGTGGGATCCACGACCCTGGCGAAGGGCAGCGTCACCGGCAACCGCGCAGCCGACGGCGGCGGGATCTTCGAGGCGTCCGGAACGGTCACCCTGAACGGCACCCCGGTCCGGGACAACCACCCGGACAACTGCGCGCCGGCGGGCAGCGTCCCCGGCTGCACCGGCTGAACACCGTCAGCGCGGGTGGCCGGTCCGTCTCCCCGGCAGGCGCCGGAAGATGCCGGGGAGACGAACCGGCACGCCGGCCACGCCGACACCGTCCGCGAGCTGATCGACGGCAAGGCCGGCACGCGGAAGGACGACAGCAACATGGGCGGCGGTGACGAGTCCTGGTACCAGGACCACCGCAACCGCCTGGAGGCGTCCGCCAAGGAGGCCGGGGCCAGGCACGGCTCGCGCTGACGGGTGGGGCCGGCTGCGTGCGCTGCTTCGCCCTGCGGCCCTGGCCCGGACCGGGACCCGGACGGGGACCGGGACCCGGACCCTGGCGTTCCCTTTCAGTCCCTGCCCGTTCGTGCAGGTCAGAGCGCCGGCAGCGGCGGCCCAGGGACTGAAGGGACCGAGTTTTCGAAATGCGTACGTACAGACGGGCGGGCGGGCCCGCGTCAGGCGACGGTGCGCGTCGCGGCGCCCGCGGCCCCGCGCTGGGAGCGCTCCGTCTTCATCCCGACGTGCCGCGGCTCGACCGTACGGGGGTCCACCGCCTCGCCGGGGGCGCCGGCCCGGTACAGGCCGTCCGGTTCCGCGTCGCGGTCGTGCGGGAGCAGGTAGAAGACGCGCCGCTTCTGGAGCCCGCTGTCGGGGTCGGCCTCCGCGCTGTCGCAGAGTTCGGCGAAGCCGACCATGCGGCCGTCGCGGTAGTAGCGGGGCTTGCCGCGCCTGCGCGGGGTCTTGTCGAGGGCCTGGCGTACGTAGTCGAGCTGTGCGGGGTCTTCCAGCCACACCACCTTGTCCTCGTGGGTGAGATCGCTTGCTTGAAGTAGCGAGCTCATGGCCTTGGTCCCTTCTCGGTCTGACGACGTAGACGACGTACCTGTTGCGCGGTCCGGAGTGACCACGCTACCGGGCGCCGGGCACGGGCTATCGCGGTATGCGGGGCGGCGTCCTGTGGCCGGCTCATTCGTTGCGTGTCCATGGTAGGTGGCTGGATGCGGTGGCGGACAGTAGGCCCGGGCGGTTCACCCCCGGGCTGCCCCGTTCGCCGGGCGCGCGCGTCCGCCTCGTACCGGCTCATCCGGACTCGTCCGCGAGCAGGGCGAGGCCGGGGTAGAACTTCTGGCCGTTCGAGCGGAGCATCTCGCCGGGCGAGGAGATGCCGACCTCGGCGCGGATGCGGGTCGCGAAGGCGCGGGTGGTCGCGGGGCGCAGGCCTTCGCCCTCCTGGCACCAGGTGCTGTACGCGCGGTACAGGGCGCCCTGCTCGACCTTGAAGTCGCGCGGCTCCTCGCCGCCGTCGCCGCTGGTGCAGCATTCGGCGAGGAAGCGGCCGATGTGGTCCTCGGTGGTGGCGTAGGCCTGGGTGGCGGTGCGCACGACGGTGGGGCCGGTGAGGGACGGCTTGGTCCGGAGGTAGGCCATGGCGCCCTGGATCATCCAGTGGAGGATGCCGGGACCCTCGTGGTTGACGAGTTCCTCCGCCAGGTTGTCGATCTTGCGGTGGTCGGGGACGACCTTGTCGAACGGGATGAGGCGGATGCGCCGCCAGAACGCGTGTCCGCCGGTGCCGACTTCGGGACGGTGGTTGCCGAGCAGCCAGAGCTTGTGGGTGGGCTCGAAGCTGAAGTAGTCCTGGCGCATGCGGCGGGCCTTGAGGCGGTCGCCGCCGGTGAGGAGCTTGACGCGGGCCTCGTCGAACTTGTCGTGGGGCTTGAGCTCGCTGCACACGAACAGGCGACGGCCGTGGAGCTCGGTGAGCTCGGTGGAGTGCTCGTTGAACTTGCCGCGTTCCATCAGGAAGCCGGGCGGGGCGACGTCCGCGTAGTCGCCGAGGATCTTGATGACGATGTCCATGAGGGCGGACTTGCCGTTGGCGCCGATGCCGTAGAGGAACGGCAGGACCTGGCCGCCGACGTCGCCGGTGATGGAGTAGCCGAGCAGGAGATGGACGAAGGTGATCATCTCCTTGCCCTTGTCGTCGTCGCCGAAGGTCTCCGTCAGGAAGCGGGCGAACCGGGGCGTGGGGCTGGCCTCGGGCGCGAGGTAGGTCGCGCGCGAGTGCAGGTCCCTGAGCGGGTCGGGCTTGCGGAGCTCGCCGGTGCGCAGGTCGACGACGCCGGCCGGGGTGCACAGGGCGTACTTGTCGCCGTCGAGGGTGTCGGGGTCCAGGGCCAGTTCCGGGGAGGCCTTGGCCTGGGACAGCATGGCCTTGACCCCGGAGGTCGACATCGCGCGCTTGCGGTGCTGGGCGAGCTCGCGGTCGGTGAAGTGGCCGCGCGGGTCGTGCAGCGGCATCTCCTCGGCCATGTCGCCGGCGGCCCAGATCGCCGCCTTCTCGCCGCCGGTGCGCTTCCAGCGGTACTCGTCCCACACGTACCAGCCGAGGCCCTCGACGTGGCGGAAGCGGTGGTTGTGGAGGTGGGCGAAGAGCTTGGCGTTGCCCCGGTCGGTGAGGTTGACGAGCAGGCCGGCCTGTACGAAGTCGTCGGCGCGGGCTGACGCGGTCGCGGGCGTGGAGACCTGCTGGGCGGGCAGTTGGGCGCTCTCGGCTCCCCCGGCCGTGGTTCCGGGGCTCCCGGCCGTCCCGGCTCCCGTCTCGGCCGCGAAGACCGCGAGCTGCTCGGCGGCGGCGTGCGCGTCGAAGCCCGTGCTTCCTGCGCTGCTCATGAACGTCCCTTGGGGTGGATGGGGCGGTGGCTGCCGGCGCGGAGCGCGGAGTCGATGACGAGCCGGTTGCGGCCCGCCCGGGCCGGGCGGGCCGCGTCCGCGGCTTCGGCGAGGAGGCCGACGCATTCGGGCAGCGTGATGTGGCCCCCGGCCGCGAGGCCGCCGGCGGTGAAGGCCGCCCGGTTGAGCTTCTCGCCGAAGGCGGTGCCCGAGGGTGCGTGGGCGCAGTCCCGGACTTCGGCGAGGAGGGGGCCGAGGATGCGGTGCGCGTCGTCGCCGCCGACGGCGGCCCCGGCGGCCCGGCGGCCCTTCGGCTCCTGCTTCCGCTCCTGCTTCGGTTCGTGCTTCGGCTGCGGGAGGGCGGGATGGTGGCCGGTGCGGGCGAGTTCGGCGCCCAGCCACAGCGGCAGGGGCGCGGGGGTCCGGGCGCCGGGCAGGGCCTCGTAGGTGCCGTGGGGCGTACGCGTACCGGGCGCGACGATGTAGCCGCCGGTGGCGCGTACGTCGACCTGCCAGGCGAGGGCCGTACGGCTCCCGGTGCCGGTGGAGGAGCGGACGGCGGGACTTCCCAGGGGGGCCCGGTACCAGATGTGCAGGCCGCCGCTGGGAGTGCGTACGCGCAGCGTCCCGCTGTCCCGGGCGGGATCGGGCCGACGGCGTACGGCGGCCAGCAGGGCGAGGGTGTCGTAGCCGGAGCTCAGCCCGGTCAGGTCGACGCGGTCGTCGATCGGGATGCCGGGCAGCAGGCGCCCCCGCTCCGGCAGCTCGGCCGGGTGGGTGTCGACGTCGATGACGACGAGTCCGGCCGGGCCGCAGGAGACGCCGACGCCGAACCGGGGCTCCTGCCTCCACCAGTCCCTGATGACGGCCGGGTCCGTGGTCGCGGCGTGGAAGCCGTGGCACCACCGCCCGCGCGCCGTGCAGGGGCAGTCGGCCGGGGCGTGCTGCTGCTCCCGGCAGGCGGCGCAGTTCCCGGCGGGCGTCTTGGTCCCTGGGGCGAGGGGATGGACGGGCATGCCCTTGGCCGCGAGCCAGAGCGCCACCTCAAGGCCCTGCCCGTGCTCCGTGCCCGTGCCGACGGCTGCCGCTGGTGGCGGCGTTGCGCTGTGGGCTGGCACGTGTGTCTTCCTCGGCGGTGCGGCTGGACTTGGTTCGACTGTGTGGGCTGGTCCGGGCGTTGGCCCCGGTCCCGGCAGGGACTGAAGGGACCAAACTTTCACAATGCCGGAGCCTAGCGCAGCGAC
The DNA here is from genome assembly GCF_050275515.1 of Streptomyces sp. NPDC004126. NCBI lineage: Bacteria > Bacillati > Actinomycetota > Actinomycetes > Kitasatosporales > Streptomycetaceae > Streptomyces > Streptomyces sp. NPDC004126. Next base: position 90,123 of record NZ_JBNNPF010000014.1, read on the forward strand.
ACGCCGAAGCGGCGCAGGCTGCTGCGACTGTTTTGATTTTTCAGTCCCTTGAGTCCCTCCGGGTGGAGTGGCCGCGGAGGGCCGGCCGGAGGGCGGGTCGGAGCGCCTGCGCGGCGGATTGCTGAGGTTTGCCGCTTATGCCCGAGCCTGGACTCAGGGACTGAAGCCCCGCGAGGTCTGGAGGCCCCCTCGCCCCTGTTCCCCGGCTCCCCCGGAACAGGGGCGGAACGGCCGTCAGTCCCTGTTCGGTCCCTGTCGCTTCGGTCACTGACAAACCTGCAGGTCAAGCGGTCTGCCTCTGGATCCGGAGGGACTGAACAGGGACCGAAGGGACTCAATTTTCTAGTTATGAAGCGAATATGAACCTGTTACTCCTTACGCCCGCGCATACACACACGCACGTAAAGGCTGGAAGAGTGAATTCTCAGTCCCTTCAGTCCCTGCCCTTCTCGGTGGATGGCCTCTGACCTGCGAAAACGTAGAGGGACTGAGGGACTCAGGGACTCAGGGACCGAAAGCGGTCGGAGGTGAGGGTCCAGAGACCCCCAGCGGGAAGCCGGTTCGAGGGAGCCTCAGCTTCGGTCCCTGTGGACGGACGGACCGACCGACAGACCGACAGGGCTCAGGGACCGAAGGGGCGGCCGGCGGTCAGCGGTCGGCACAGCGGGAAGGAATCACGGCTGCGCCGGGCCGGTTCCGAGGTCGAGGCGCATGGCCTCCCGCAGGCGGGCGAGCGCGGTCTCGTAGTCGGCACGGCCGTCGGCGTACGCCTCGTCCTCGGCACGGGTGCCGCTCGCCGCGAGGTCCCGTACGTCGCGCAGGCGCCGGAAGGCGGCCTCGGAGGCGGCGAGCACGTCCGGCCCGGCCGTGATGGACATCTGGTAGCGCAGGCCGTAGCAGGGCGCGAAGCTCTCGCGGGCGGAGCGGGCCCGGTCGGCGGGGGCCGTCTCCGTGTCACGGGCCAGGCTGCGGAAGGCGTTGCGGGCTTCGGAGAGGGACGTGAGGTAGTCGCCGTACAGGACGCGCCGCACGGCGAGGAGACGGTCGTCCTGTTCGCGCCGCCAGCGGCTGCGGTCGAGCAGGACGGCGGAAGCGGTCGCGATCAGGGCACCGACTACGGCACTGGCCAGCGTCATCCACGGCATGGGCCAGCGTAGGGCGGGCCCCGGTAGTCCCGAACAGGCCGAAAGCAGCCAACCGGTGAGCGGCTCGCTGCCCCGTTCCGCTGTCGCGGGCCGGGGCGCGGCGGATATAGTGGGGGGACGAGTTACTCAGGCGCGAGGGGCCCTCCACGATGTGGAGGGCCCCTCGTCTTGTGCCCGGAGCTCTTGTGCCCGGAGTCTTGTTCGTGCCCGGCCGACGGCCGCCGAGGCGGTGGCTCAGGCCACCTGGAGCTTCGGGCGGCCCGTCGTCGGGGTGGGCGGGGCCTGGTGGTACGTGGGCAGTTTCAGGTTGGGCAGGTCGCCGGCCTGGATGCGGACGAGGGCCGCGCGGAAAGCGGCCTCCATGCTCTCGGGGCTCTCGTACTTCGCCGCCAGCGGGTGGAGCCGGTAGGAGTTGCCGTTGCGCTCCTCGCTGCGGGGCCTCAGCACGATGTTCAGCTCGCACAGCGGCGCCATGAGCCCGCTGACGGCCTGCGGCGTGACCCCGTACTCGGCCGCCATGTCCTTCTGCCGGACCGCCAGCGCTCCCCCGAAGTCGCTGCGGGAGACCAGGTACTGGAGGAACTTGACGGCGGACCCTGACAACGGCAGGGCCCAGATGCGCTCCGCGACGATCGGAGACATGACGTTAGCCATGGGAGAGCCTTCCTCGTGAGCGGTGGCGGTGGTCCCTGGTGGAGGACGGGCCTGGCAGCACTATCACCCGGTACGTTTCCTTCCGCGGTAGTCGGCTGCCGCCCCGAAGTCGAGGTCGAGTTCCTCCTGATGGGCACCCTGAGGGCCCACAGCGTAGGGGAAGGCCTCGACGTCGTGCTCGTGCCGGCCGGCGATCTCGGCGAGTACGTCGTGCTGCGCGGTGCTGTTGCCGTGGAACCACAGGCGTACGTTGAGCTGGATCCGGCCCCTGCCCGCCTTCTCCACCCAGTTGTAGCCGCACAGCGCCTGCACGGCGCGGTTGACCGTGGAACGCGTGATCATCTTGCCGCCCTTCTGAGCGGCGATCTTGTTCAGCCCGTCGGTGATCTCCTGTTGCGTGTACGGGGTGACGCCGGTCCCCGGCACCTGGCCGCCGGCCACGAAGAGGAAGACGCAGAGCTGGGACTTGGTGATGCTGTTCGCGACGGCGAGCTGTGCGAGCAGCTGGGTGAACCAGTTGCTGGCCAGGCTGTAGCCGGAGCCACCGGCCATGTCGTGGACGGCCTTCGGATCGGCCGCGTACTCGAAGTGGACGCCCTTGAGCCGTCGGCGCCCCCCGGGGTCGGCCGTCGCGGCGACCTCGGCGACCTTCTCCCCGAGCTGCTGGCCCAGGACGGCCAGGATGTCTCCGTACTCGGCTTCGTTTCCCGCGGAGGTGGGTGCGGGAACGGCCCGGGGCCCGCGCCGGCGACGGGCGGGCGGATCAGATGTCACGTGACCTCCTCGTTACTCAGGCGGTCCGAGAGTATCCAGAAAATCAACGTGTGCTTGTCTTTTGACGCGGCGACGCGCCGGAGGTGACCTGTGGGCACCGTCCTGTTCGAACGCGGCGCCGAAAGTACACGGGGGCTGGAGTTTTTGAGCCCGCGGCCGCCGGAAGTACACGCCTGCTTGATTTCGGTTGCCGCGATGACGGCACGTACGTGCAGCTGCCACGCATGTCGGCGGGCAGTCCGGGCTCCCCGGCCCAGCGCGCTGACCTGCGGCTCCGCCCTGTTGCCGGGCGCCCGTCAAAAATCAAGCTGTGCTTGAGTTTTCCGCCGAATGTGTCCGCCGGGTACACACTCGACGCCCCCGAATGTGCCCTGGGGGACACACACCCTCGACCAAAACCCCAGGTCAGGGCCCCGCAAACGCGGCCGCCTCTTACTAAAAGAGCAACCCTCCGAACGGCGCCCAGTGCAGTCCAGTCCAGTCCAGTCCAGTCCCTCCCTCGACCTACAGGCAGCGGCCCCCCACTTCCGCTCCCCCTCCCTTCCCTCACAGCTGCCCTGATGCCTCCGCCGACGCACCCTCAGTACCTCGTGCCCGCAGGCGGCATGCCGGCCCCGGCCTCCCCCACCCCGGCCACGTCCGGCATCGGCCCCGGTTTGCCCCTGCCCTCGTGCCCAGTGAGGGCGCCCAGCGCCCGAGGGGTGCACCGGCGACCGTCAGGGAGCCGGGGCAGGGCGCGAGGGGGAGCGGGTCCAGGGCGCCGGAGCGCCTGGCGAGGGGGTCTGGGGGGCGAGCAGCCCCCCATGCTGCGGCCGGTCCAGCGCGGCCAGGCGCTGGCGGGGTCCAGGGGCTGGCCCCTGGGATCGACGACCCGCAGCCGACGACTGGCAAGAGCGCTGGCAAGAACCCCGGGAAGAACCCCGGCAAGAGCCCGGAGGGCCGTGTCAGAGGGGCCGCGTAGGGTGGCCGACGAGATCGGGATCGGGGGACGCGCTGGTGAGTTGGTGGACGAGGAAGCCGCTGGAGGAACGGGCCCGGTGGGTGCTCGAACCCCTGCTGAGCGTCGGGCCGTTGCGCTTCGGGATGGACCCCGAGCAGGTTCGGGCGGCGTTGGACGGGGCGCGCGTATCGCCGTCCCAGACCTCGGGCGGCAGGCTGGCCTGGCAGCGGTACCCGGACGTGGGCGTGACCGCGATCTACCAGCACGGGCCTGGAAGCGGCCCCGGATCCGGGCCGTGCCTGGCCGCGGTGGCGGTCGATCCGTGGTGCGGGCCGCTGGTACGGCTGGAGCAGGTCGAGCTGATGGGCCGTCTTCCCTCCGAGGTCCGCGCGGACCTCCGCGGTCTCGCCCGGCGCGCGGGGGTCTCGGTGAGGTCGAACTGGAACGGCGATCCGGAGGTGACGGCCTGGGGGTTGTCCATGGGGGCCGCGCAGGACTGGGGGTCTCCGTCCGAGGAGTGGACGCGTGAGGACCGGGTGATCACGGATGCCCTGCTGGTCGGCCCCGAGCTGGCCGCGGACCCGTACGCGACCGCACCGGTGGTCGGTTGGCACGACGTCCGCGAGGCGAGGACGAACCCCGGGGCCGCACCGCTGACTCCGCAGGAGCGGCACCGCTGGGCCTGGACGCCGCGGGAAGGGGTCGGACCGCTCCGGTTCGGGATGACCGTGAACCAGGTGTCCGCCGCACTGGGCGGCGAGGCGCCGGCCATCCGCCGGGGATGGAACCCGTGGGCCGGACGCGGCGCCGGACAGTGGCACCTGAGGGAGGAACAGTTCGACGGGGCCGGGGTGACCGCCCACTACTGGTCCCCGGAAGGCCCTCCCACCCTGGCGGCCGTCACCGTGGACGGGCGTACGGGGCCCCAGGTCGACTGGGACGGCATCCGGCTGATCGGCCGGCCCGTCTCCGAGGTCGACGCGGAGGTGGTCCGGAGCATCGAGGAACGCGGCCTGGGCTGGATGGTCTACTGCGACGGCGGCCCGGGTCCGGAGGAGCTCAACATGTACGTACGGGCCACCAGGGCCGGGGACACCGTCGTGAGCGGGGCCCGCTTCTTCGCGCCGGACTGGGAGGACCGCGGCTAGCCGGCTGCGGCTGAGACTGCATCCTTCGGCGTACTGGGTTTTCGGTCCTGTGGAGGACGCTCTGGCGGCCCCGGCCGCGAGAGGGTTGGTCCGTGCGAACAACCATCGGATACACCATTGAAAGCATCGGCTACGTCATCGGGGCGCAGGGGCTCGTCAGCTTCGCCTCGCAGACCTTCTTCGGCACGGAGTGGGGCTGGATGCACAAGATCGTCGACCTGCCCTCCACCGCCTACCTCGGTGTCATCGCCGTGGGGCTGGCACTCGTCGTCGGCGGGGTGAAGACGCGGAAGGCACCCGGGCGCCAGGAAGCGGTCTGACCGGCGGACACCTCCCCCGGATGCTCACGGGCACACCAATGCAGCGACACGGCCCGTTTTCCGGCGCAACGGACAAAAAACGGCCGACAGAACGGCCCCTCTGGGCGCCGATCCCAACTCCCCCGGTGTCCCGCGACCTTCCCGGCGCTCACAGGCCGCCAGCGGGCCGCACAGGGCTTTTTGGCGAGGTCCGCTGCCCCTCAGGGGCCCTTGGGGGCCGCGGGCGTCACCTCGACGGAGCAGAGGCGGCGGAGCCGGCCGCGTTAGTCTCGGCGCATGATTTCTGTGCGGCCTCCGAAGGTGATCACGCGTCACCGTGACGGGGCGATCCATGCGTACGTCACGGACTCCGCCGGGGCGGGCACGCTGGAGCCCGTCGCGGTGTTCCGCCCGCGGCCCGGCGACGAGGTCGTGGAGTCGGTGGTCCGGCCCGATCTGCAGCGCGTCGTGTACACGACGCTGAACGACGTCGTGTGCGTCACGCGCGCCGGTGACGTGGTGTGGACGGTGGCCTTCGAGCCGCGATCGGAGCAGCCCCACGGCCACCGGCCTGGCTGTGCGCTGTCCCTGGACGGGCGGAACGTGTGGGTCTACCGGCCGGACGCGATGGCAGGACGCGGGGGCGGAGACCAGTGGGTCGTGCACGACGCCGACAGCGGGGCGGTGATCGCCCGCCGGGAGCTGGAGACCGTCGGGCACGGTGCCTTCCACCACGTGCACCCGGTGGACGGCAGCATCTACCTCGACATCGGTGAGGGCCAGGACGGCTCCGTCATCTGCAGAGCTGCGCCCGGGGCCGACGGCGAGCCGGAGTTCGTGACCTATCCGTGGTGGGACCGCTGCCTGATCGGCCTGTCGCCGGACGGGGAGCAGTTCATGACCGTCGACCACGGCCAGGCCGATGTCGCCTTCCACCGCCACCCCAGCGGGGACGTGCTCTTCACCCTGCCCGTCGAAGCCTTCGGGTACGACCCGGAGGAGTCGTTCGTGGAGTGGAGCGGCGGCTACCTCTCCCCCGAACTGGCCGTCGTCACCCTCGGCGGTGAGGGGCAGGGCGAGGAGGAGTGGTTCCGCCACCACCTGATCGACGTGCAAACGGGCACGCTCGACGGCGAGCTCGTCGTCGAGGCGCCCAATCCGTACGAAGTGGTGCCCCTGGGCGACGGCTCCTGGCTCACCGGCGGTTCCGAGGAGAACCCCGTCCGCTGGTCGCACGCTCTGGGTCTGGCGTAGCCGTCACGCAGACACGGCCGTCGAGCACCGCCCGGTGGGCCGCGTGCTGGATCGCGGGGCGCGGCTCGTTGCCGTTGTCGAGGATGGTGCCGAGCAGCTCGATCACGCCCGGCCGGGCGGTGCAGGCTTCGGACGCCGCGAGATCCCACAGGAAGGGGACCGCGGCGGCGGTCGCGTTGAAGACGGCCAGCTCACCGAGCCACAGGCCGAGGTCGCACAGGGCCGAGGCTGCCGTGCTCGCGTCACCCCACGCCACCCGCGACAGCCGGCCCGGGACGCCTTCGGCCGATCCGTACGCGTGCGTCAGCGCGTGCCACCCGATCCGGTCCATGCCCTTGAGCACCGTACCCATCACGCCCCCTGGACTCTCGCGGCCGCATCCCCGCCGCCGCCCGCGCCCCGTCGGCGACGGGCCTCCAGGGCAAGGTAACCGGTGATCTTTAACAGCAATCCGCCCTATACCAGGGCAACATATTTCGGTGTGCCTCTTCGCCTTCCCGTCAGAAGGTTAGTAAGGTACCCGCATGACCGCCCCATACGATCCGGAAGTCAGGGAAAAGGTAGTTGCCAAGCTGCCGGCGTCCCTGAGGCAGGAACTCAAGGTCCGCGCAGCCCAGTTGGGCGTGGACATCCAGGACGCCGTCACCGAGGGCATCCACGCCTGGCGCGCCGACGCAACGGCCGCCACCCCCGTGGACACCTCCGGCTCCTCCTCCTTCTCCACCTACCTCCCCACCGGCCTGTACGGGGAGTTCAAGGACGACTGCCGTACGCGGGAGATCCCGTACAACCAGGGCGTCGCCCAGTCGATCCGCCTCTGGCTCGACACCCACCCCTCCCCCATGGGCCGCCGCCGGCCGGCCAACGAGGGCGCCCGCCGGGTCGTGGTCTGCAACCAGAAGGGCGGCGTCGGCAAGAGCGCCATCAGCAACGGCCTCTCCCAGGCCCTCGCCGAGACGGGCGCGCGGGTCTGCGTCATCGACTTCGACCCCCAGGGCCACCTCACCCGCCACCTCGGTGCCGAGATGCTCGGCATCAAGGAGCCCAGCCTCGCCAAGCACATGCTGGGGGAGATCGAGGGCCGGGTCCGGGACCTCCTCGTACCCATCGAGCACGGCGTCTTCGCCGGCCGCCTCTTCCTCCTGCCGTCCTGCAAGGACGCCTTCCTCCTCGACGCCAGGCTGGCCACCACCCGCCACGTGCGCACCAAGGAGACGGCGCTGGAGAAGGCGCTCGAAGAGCTGGAGAAGGAGTTCGACTACATCGTCGTCGACTGCCCGCCCAGCCTCGGCTACACCATGGACACCGCCCTCTACTACGCCCGCACCCGCGAGGGCGAGGCCCCGAAGACCTCCGGCATCGTCGTCCCCGTCCAGGCCGAGGACACCTCCGCCGACGCGTACGACATGCTCAGCGAGCAGCTCGAAGACCTCATCGACGACCTCGATATCGACATCGCGCAGCTCGGTTTCGTCGTCAACCTCTACGACAGCCGCAAGGGCTACGTCGTCACCTCCTCCCTCAACAGCTGGAAGGAGTTCGGGGACCCGCCCGTCATCACCGTCATCTCCGACCTGAAGGAGCAGCGCGAGGCCGTGCGCGTCAAGCTGCCCCTGCTGCACTACGCGCCGGACTGCGAGCAGTCCGAGGCCATGCGTGAGATCGCCCGGAGGATCGCGGTATGAGCAAGAGCGACCTCCTCGGTACCGGCGCGGCCTTCAGCAACGCCCGCCGCGCCGGCGGCCGCAGCGAGCGCGGGCGGGCCAAGGCCATCGCGCAGGGCGACGTACCGGCGTACGAACTGATCCGCGTCCCCCTCGACCAGGTCTCCCCCACCCCCCTCAACCCGCGCCGCAACTTCGGCACGGACGAGGACAAGGCCCGCTTCGGCGAGGAGCTGCGGCAGGCGCAGCTCTCGGCCTGTGTCGTCGTCGGCCGCGAGGCCTACCTCGGCCTGTGGCCGGACCACGCGTCGCGGATCGGGGCGGCCGCGTACGTCCTCATCAACGGCGAGCGCCGTTTCCGCAGCGCCGTGCACGTGGGGCTGGAGTCGCTGGACTTCGTCGTGCGCGACGACCTGGCGGTGTCCCGCACCGACTTCATCGACCACCTCCTGGCGGAGAACCTCGAACGCGAGGACTTCGACGTCATCGAGCGCGCCCGAGGTGTGCAGCAGCTCGTCGACAGCTGCGCGGAGCAGGGCCGGGAGCACGGGGCGAAGTCGCGGGCGGCGGAACGGCTGGGGAAGTCGCCGTCGTGGATCACCAACCAGCTGGTGCTGCTGGAACTCCCCGAGGAGATCCAGGCCATGCTGAGCTCCGGTGACATGCCGGAGCGGGACGGGCGCCTGCTGGCGCGCGCGGCGAAGGACCGGCCGGGCGCGGACGCGGCTTCCCTGCTGGACCTGCTCCAGGAGAACAAGTCGCAGGAGGCCCGGGCGAAGGCGGCCCAGCGGGAGATCCTGCGCGAGGCCCGTGATTCCGCGCCGGTGCCGGTGCCGGCCCCCGTGCCGGCACCCGTCCCGGCACCCGTCCCGGCGGCGGTGCCCGCCGAGCCCGGCCCCTCGGTCGTCGCCGACCCGGAGCCCCGACTTTTGTCCGCGGACAAAAGTCGGGACCCGGAGCCGAAGCCGGAGACGGCCCCGGAACCGCTGACGGCAGCCGTAGTGGAAGCCCCGGCTCCGTTCGCGGTGAGCCCCACTCCCCCGCCGGAGCCCGTCATCGCCGTAGCCGAGCCGGAGACGGAGCCGGAGACGGAGACGGAGCTGGAGCTGGAGACGGAAGGCGAGCCGGAGATGGCGATCCCGGTCCAGGCGAAGGGCACGGCGGCGGCCCCGGTCGCGTGGGGTGACCCCCAGGCGGTCTTCGAGGCGATCCGCCAGCACATGCCGCCGAGGCAGCGGGCGGAGCTGACCATGCTCCTCATCGACAGCAACGGCAGGACGACCGGCAACCGCTGACCGCCCGCCTGCTCCCCCATGACGACGGCCCGACTTTTGTCCGCGGACAAAAGTCGGGCCGTCGTCATGAGCCGCGATGTCCGTATGCCGGCCGCGCACGGAGCGAGTACCTACCTCCGCGGAGCGCGGACTTTTGTCCGCGGACAAAAGTCGGGGTCGCTCGCCGGCGGCCAGTGGGGGCCTTGTCCCGCCGGTCTGGGGTCGAGGATGCTGGGGCGATGCCAGGACAACGGAAGAGGAAGCGGCAGCGTCAGGACGAGGCGAAGCGGGTGGCCGCGCGCTTCGCACCCGGCGCGGGCCGGTGGGACGTGCTCTTCGAGACCCAGGACGCCTCGGAGTTCCAGGCGCACGTCCGGCAACTCCGGGAATCGGATCCGGAGCTCGACTGGAGCGCCGTGCGCGTGGACACCTTCTGCGGGCGCCTGATCCACCCGACCACGTACCGACTGAGCCTGTTCGTACCCGTACCCGTACCCGAACCCGTACCCGAACCCGAGCCCGCTGGAGGCCGAACCCCGGCCGAGCGCTGACCCCCGACTTTTGTCCGCGGACAAAAGTCGGGGGCGGTAGGCGAGGCCGTTGTGGGTGCCCCGCCCGTCAGGGTCCGTGACACGGGTCATAGGGTGGCGGGCCATGGACATCGCAGAGACACCGGGGCTCTGGGAGTTCCTCAGCTCCCTCGAACTCGGCGAGCGGATCGCGGGCCGCGTCGCCTCCATCGAATCCTTCGGTGTGTTCGTTGCCCTGGACGACGGCCCCGCCCACCCGGTCTACCCGGGCGTCGGGTTCATCTCGTACGCCGAGCTGGCCTGGCAGCGCTTCGACGCGGCCACGGAGATCGTCCGGGTGGGGGAGCGCGTCACGTGTGAGTTCCTCCAGTTCGACACCTGGAACGGAGAGGCCCGGCTGTCCCTGAAGGCCACGCAGCCGGACCCGTTCCAGATCTTCGCCGACGACACCAGCGTCGGGCAGACGCTGCCGGGGCGGGTCACCAAACTGGCTCCCATCGGAGCCTTCGTCGAGGTCGCCAAGGGCATCGAGGGACTGGTTCCCCTGCTGGAGCTCGCCTGGTCACCGGTCGAGACGCCGGAGGAGATCGTCCGGGTCGGGGACGAGTTCCGGGTCGTCGTCACGGAGGTGGACCGGCAGCACCGCAGGCTCGCCCTCTCCCGACGACGGGCGCTGCGGCGCCGGCCGGAGTCGGGCTGACCGGGCACACGCTCCTGCCTGACGCCCGACTTTTGTCCGCGGACAAAAGTCGGGCTTCTTGTCCGGGGCTTGGCTGTCCACGGGTGCGCCGTGGGGGCGGGCCGACTTTTGTCCGCGGACAAAAGTCTGGAGCGGCGTCCCGGGGGAGTGGTGATGACTGGGCACTGGTGGCGGCGGCGTCGTCAGACGGATTCCGCCCGCATGTAGGCGAAGACCCTGCCCAGTGCTTCGTCCTGGTACTGGCTCGGAGCCGCCCCGTCGGAGAACGCCGCCCGGGCGCGGTCGACGTCGTCGGGCCGGACGGGGCTCGGTACGTGGGGGGTCAGCCGGATGACCAGCGGGGCGACCCCGGCTTGCCGGTACGCGGCGAGCTTGTGGTGCCCGTCGAGGAGGTAGCCCACCCAGCTGTCGGCGGTGGGGAACAGCGCGACCAACGCCGGCAGGTCGCCCCCGGCGCGGATCCGGTCGCGGTAGCCGCGCACCGCCCGGTGGTCGCGGGGCGGCCACGTGTCGGTGGTCACCAGCGCCAAGTCCTCGTCGGGGTACCAGTGCTGGACCTTGAGGGCACGCGGGTGGACCACCCGCAGGTGGTGCGGAGCGACTTCGGCCCGCATCACGTAGCGCCCGGGGGCGAGCAGCGTCAGCAGCGGCCGCAGGCACTCCGGATCCGGCGGCTCGACCCGCCCGGTACGAGGATCGGGGACGAGCCCGGGCGCGCTGAGCCACTCGCCGAGGTACTTGACCTCGGCGAGCCCGGGCCCGCCCGCACCCGCCCGGGCCGCCAGCCAACCCACGCTGCCGCAACCGTCGTTGCCCTCCAGGAACACCGGATCACCGACGAGGAGGAGCAGACTGCCACCCGCGTCGCCGGTCACTTCGATGACGCCGTGCCCGTCGGGCACGTCGACACACACGGAGGGGGAGGGCTGCCGTCTGCTCATCCGCCGATCCTACGGGCGGGTGCATGCGGTGCCGGAGGTAGCGCGAGGGGCGGGGGCCCGTCTTGTGCGGTGAGAATGGGGCCTTATGCGACTGACAGCTGACGGAGCCACACCGATCCCGCGGATGGTGCTGGTCGAATGCCTTGAGACCGACGACGGCTATGCGTTCGAGCCGGCCGCCCCGTTCTTCCTGGCCGTCGGCGATCGCATCGCCTTCGAAGGCGGCGGGCTCGTCGTCGTGAGGGTCTCCGGCGAGAGGCGGGTGCCCGCTGGAAGCTGGTCCAGTCGCTGTCGGCTCAGGGCTGAGAGGTCCGACCGTCCGACGGCAGTCAGAGTGCGTACGGCCAGAGACTGACGCGGTCTCGTGGCACCCGGATCTCGACCCACGCCCCACTTGTGACGCTCTCCGGCGGTGGTGGTCCGGCGAGATCGAACAGGATCGGGGTGCCGCCCACGTCCAGGGCGGCCCCTCCGTCTTCGAAGAGGCGCAGCCGTCCCCGAAAGACGATGTGGTCGTCGCCGTCCTCCCGTAGTTCCGCAGAAGTAGCGGCGCTCGGCCAGGCGTTCACCGTCCAGACGAGGTCCTCGTCCACGGTCCACTCCACGTGGTGTTCCCGCCCCACTGCCTCAGGGGCCCCCTGCCAGAGCACCGCAACGCCGCCCAGCGTCGAGTGGACCCGGACGATCTTCGAGGCGGCGGGTGGTACGGCTTCAATCCTGACCAGCATGCCGCCATCATCTCCGACGGGTTGATTGAGCGGAGTGCTTGGACGGGGTCAGCAGCGGTGCGGCCTGCTGTTCGATCCGGGTGAGGCGCTCGGGCCACTCCGGTCCGAGGCCGCCGATGGCCTCGCGGAGTCGCTGTTGCGCGGCGACGAACGCCCCGCTTTCGGCGGGGGTCCACGGACGGGTCCGTTCCGCTTCGATGGCGCGTCGGAGGGACGGCGGGCCGGCCCAGGCGGCTTCGGACCCGGTGTTGCTGTAGCGGGGCCTGCTCTCCCCGTGCCGGTAGACGGTCGCCAGGTCGACCAGCACGCCCGCGTCGATCCGGTCGGCCAGTTCGAGGACGCCACGGTAGGACTCGTCGGCGTTGGCCTGCACGGTGAGGCGGCCCTGTCCGCGGTCGGCCAGCTGCTCCGCGTACCGGGCGGCGATGCCCTGGTTGCTCACGGCCTGCGGGACGCCCATGAACAGCGCCTCCAGGCGTGCCCCGGCCCGCCGGTAGGCCAGCATCTTGCCTTCCACGGCCGAGGCGTCCTGGGAGGTCTCCTGGACGATGGCGTGCAGCCTGTGCGCGCGGACGTACTCCTCGGCCCGCGCCATCCACGCGCGGCCGTCGGCCCGGGTGCAGGCGGCCATGAGGGTGTCGTCCCGGGCCATGAGGGCGGCGTAGGCAGGGTGGTAGGGCTTGTAGAGGTCGCTGTCGACGTCGACGAAGCCGCCGAGCCGGTTGAGGACGTGCGCCACCATTTCGGTGATGCGGCTCTTGCCGGCGCCGGGCTGGCCGACCACGAAGACCACGGTGGGGTGCTGGCGCGGCACGGCACGTTCCAGCAAGTGGGGGACGATGCGCTCGTGGAAGATCCGCCGGTTCTCCCCGGGGGACAGGCGGTGGCGTTCGACCTCGTCGGAGTCGATCACGCCTTGCCGTCCAGGACCTCGCGGGCCAGGCGCGCGTAGTGCCTGCGGGCCGTGCCGATCTGGTGGGAGTCGCCCGGTCGCAGCCCCTCGCGTTCCCGGGCCAGCCGGAACTGGGCGGCGTGCGCGCGGCCGATCACACCCTGGTCGGGCTCGGCCTTGCCCTCCTCGGCGGCGATCAGCGCGCTGTACGCGCCGACGGCGCCGTTCACCGCTTCGACGGCGGCCTCGTAGGCCGCTGTCTCCTCGCCCGACCAGTCGTACGGCTCCAGTTGGTGGGTGACGGAGATGCCCTTCTCGGGGGCGTCGTCGGTCATCGTTCTCCTCGGTGGGGTGCGTTACGGGTGCGTCCAGCCGTTGGCGAAGTCGCACCAGCTGCTGATCCAGCGGCGCATCTCGCCCCGGACGTCGTCGGCTCCGGGGGCGTAGGCCGGGCCGCGGGCCCGGGCCCAGCGGTCCCAGGGGCCGTCGGGGCGCGTGAAGCGCCCGGCGTGGTCGGTGCCGAGGCGGGCGTCGAGGTGGAGGAGGGCGCCGAGGGCGGCACCCTGGTCGTAGTCGAGGCCGGTCTGCGGCAGGTAGCGGTCCAGGTACGCCGTGAGGATCCCGGCGTCCTCCGCGGTGCCGAAGCGCGCCAGGGCGAAGCAGTAGCCACTGCCGGCGTAGCAGACCTCGCTGTCCAGGAGCAGGGTGCCGATGCGCTCGCGGAACGCGGTGCGCAGGCCCACGCCGATCAGCCAGGCGGCGGTGACCCGCGGCCGCCAGCCGCGTTCGAGGAGGGTCTCCAGGTCGGCGTCGGGGATGGAGGCCGCGTCTGCGATCAGGCCGCGGGCGAAGCGTTCCCGGTGGGGCCACTGCGGCCGCAGGACGCGCCAGTTGCCGAGTTCGAGGTAGCGGGGGTGGCCGGAGTCCATCGCCAGCATGTAGCGGTCGATGACGCGCCGGTACTCGGCATCCTGTGGCTGATGGATCGGCATTCCGGACCTCGCCTCCCGTTCCGGGGCGCCTTCCCCACGTGGCGCCGCGGCTTCGATGCTCGCAGGGCGCCGGTCTTCCGGCACCTGGATTGTGAGGGGAGGACGCCCGCGTTCGGCCCGTCACCAGGGCACCGTTCCGCCGTCGTCGAAGAATCCGCCGCTCGGTCCGTCGTCGGGCAGGGTCGCGAGGCGGATCGCTACCGCCGCGCCCTGGTGGGGAGTGCGGGTGCCCTGGAAGCCGTTGAGGTCGGTGGCGGTGAAGCCGGGGCAGCCGGCGTTGATCAGGATGTCGGTGTCGCTCAGTTCCCTGGCGTACTGGACGGTGAGGGCGTTGAGGAAGGTCTTGGACGCCAAGTACGCGGCGGGAACGGGGCCCATGTCGATGCCGGGCGTGGTCTGCAGGGTGAGCGAGCCGACGCTGCTGGACATGTTCACGATCCGCGGTGATGCCGAGCGGCGCAGCATGGGCAGCATCGCGTTGGTGACGCGGACGACCCCGATCACGTTGGTTTCCACGACCGTCCGTACGGTCGCGGGATCGACCGTGGTGGGCGTCTGCGGCATACCGCCGGTGATCGCGGCGTTGTTGACCAGGACGTCGAGTCCTCCGGCGCGGTCGGCGATCAGCTCGGCCGCGGCGGACGCGCTCGCGTCGTCCGCCACGTCGAGCGGAACGCCGAAGGCGTCGGCCCCGGCTGCGCGCAGCTTCTCCACCGCGGTGTCGCGGCGCCGCCGATCCCGCGCGCCCACGCCGATCCGCCAGCCGAGGGAGCCCAGGCCCGCCGCGATCTCGTATCCGATTCCCTTGTTCGCACCGGTCACCAGTGCGATCTTCTGTTCGCTCATGTCGGCAAGCCTGGCGCGGACTCGGGTGGGGCGTCCAAGACCGACTGGGTGGGCGGTGATACCTCACGGATATCGGGCCAGGTGAGCGCCGGATACGATGACGCGGTGGAGACGCGGGAGCTGCGCTATTTCGTCGCCGTCGCGGAGGAGTTGCACTTCGGGCGCGCGGCGCAGCGGCTCGCCATGGCGCAACCACCGCTGTCGCGGGCGATCCAGCAGCTAGAGCGGCGGCTCGGAGTGGTCCTGCTGGACCGCACTGCTCGCGCGGTCGCCCTGACCGGGGCCGGGGCGGTGCTCCTGCGGGAGGCCCGGGCCGCGCTCGACGCGGTCGAAGCCGCCGAGCGCCGCACCCGCCGCGCGGCTGCCGGGACGCCCGGTGTGGTGCTGGCCACGAAGGCCGGAGCGGCCGGCGAACTGCTGTCCGAGCTGCTGGACGCCTACGCCGCCGAGCCCGGCGCGGTCGCCGTCGAGGTGATGCTGTGCGGGCCCGGCGAGCAGGAGAGGCTGCTGCGCGACGGGCGTGCGGACGTCGCTCTGCTCCAGCGGCCCTTCGACACGACGGCCGGACTCGACAGCGAGGACCTGCGCACCGAACAGCAGGTCGTGGTCCTGCCCGCGGGGCACCCCTCGGCCGACCGGCCCCGCATGTCGATGGCCGAGGTCGCCGCCCTGACGGACCTGCCCCTGCCGCGCTGGCCCCGACGGGACGGGGGCTATCCGGACGGACCCGGCCCGCAAGTGCGCGACCACACCCAGCTGTTCCAGCTGATCGCGCTCGGACGGGCCTGCGCGGTGGTGCCCGAGTCCCTCCGGGCCCACCTGCGCGGTGGTCACGCGACGGTGCCGGTGCCGGACGCACCGGCCGTGACGACCGTCATCGCCTGGCCACCGCACAGCAGGTCCCAAGCCGTCGCCGACCTCGTCCGCACCGCGACCCGCCTCTGGCCGACGGCAACGGCGTGAGGCCGGCGCTCAGTTGCCCGTCGTGGCCAGCTTCGCCGCGAAGCCGAGGAACAGCGCTCCGGCCCCGGTCGTGAGGCCCGCCGACAGCTTTCGGCGGCGGCGGAACTGCGAGGCGAGGTACGTACCGCTGAAGATCAGCACGGTGACGTAGGCGATGCTGATGGCCTGGTAGACGACGGCCAGCAGGGCGAAGGACAGCCCCGGGTACGCGTACCCGGGATCGACGAACTGGACGAAGAACGACAGGAAGAACAAGATCGCCTTCGGATTCAGGACGGTGATCACCAGCGAGCGGCGGAAGAGTCTGCTGCCCGCCGCCGCCGCGCCGGCGTCGGCCGTGTCCGCGGCCGTGTCCGGGGCAGTCTCCGCGGTGTTGTCGTCACGGCGTTGCCACATCGCCCGGGCCGCCCGGATCATGCCCACCGCGATCCAGGTCAGATAGCCGGCGCCCGCGTACTTCACCACGCCGAACACCAGCTCGTTGGCCTGGAGCAGCGAAGCCAGCCCGGCGGCCGTCGCCACCATCAGCAGGGTCTCGCCCAGGAACATCCCGGCCGCGGCGCGATATCCGGCCCTGACCCCCAGCCGCGCGGCGACCGAGAGCGTGAACAGGGAACTCGGCCCCGGCAGCAGAATGATCAGCAGCGCCCCCAAGGCATAGGTCAGCAGGTTCTGAACTCCCAGCATTCCGGCACCTTTCCCGGCGGCTAACCGACGTTGTTCCCCGTGCGCACGTTGTGCGCGCTCACCATCTCGTCGACCTCGCTGATCCGCTCCAGCGCGTACTTCTCGCTGATGTGCGTGAAGTTGTCCGCCCAGAACGCACCCAGCTCGTCGATGTCCAGCAAGTCCTGGTCGCCGAACCTGGCGAACATCTCCTCCCGGTCTTCCCGCGTCGCGGTGA
Organism: Streptomyces sp. NPDC004126; assembly: GCF_050275515.1. Lineage (NCBI taxonomy): Bacteria > Bacillati > Actinomycetota > Actinomycetes > Kitasatosporales > Streptomycetaceae > Streptomyces > Streptomyces sp. NPDC004126. Next base: position 106,771 of record NZ_JBNNPF010000014.1, read on the forward strand.
TGCCCAGGGAGGTCAGGTAGCGGTCGATCTCCTCGCTGTTCCTGAAGAAGTTCGGCCGTTCGTAGTCGACCAGCAGATCCCACGCCGGACTGTTGGGCAACGGAATAAACCGGGAGAACTCCACCGAGGAGAGCTCGACCTCGCCCAGCATCTGCCGGATCCCGGCGATGGTGCGGTCCAGGGTCTCCGGCCGCTCTCCCGGAGCGCCGGCGATGTAGGAGGCGTGGACCGAGATGCCTGCTTTGTTCAGCATGCGGATGGCTTCGAGGTTGGTCTCGCCGGTCGTCTTGTTCTTCCGCTGGGCTTCGAGCATCTCGGGGTCGGCGGCGTCCAGCCCGATGTTGGCGCGGGTGACGCCGAGCCGCCGCAGCTTGTCGACGTTGTTGCGCTTGGTCAGCCCCAGGGCGCGCGCGTAGACCATGATCTGCAGCTCGCCGTCGTCGATGCGGCGCTTCAGGTGCGGCGGGGTCGAGTCGATGAGGGCGTCCACGTAGCGGGGGCTGGCCGTGAAGCTGTCGTAGACCTCGAAGAAGAGGTTGATGCCGTGCTCGCGGTTGTACTGGTCGATCGTCTTCCAGAAGCCGCGGGGATCGCCCGTGTTGACGGTCAGGTCCGCGATCGAGCAGTAGGTGCAGCGCTTGTGGCCGTTCTCGCAGCCGCGCGCGTTGTTCACCGTCACCGGTCGCACCTGATGGCCGTGGAGGTGGCCGAACTGGGCCCGGTAGTTCTCCGCGTAGACGTCGAGCACGTCGTCGATGAAGGTCAGGTCGGGAATCGTGTTGCGCAGGGAGAGCGCGTACTTGGGCGCAGGGTTGACGCGGATCGCGCCGTCGTGCCGGTAGGCGAGTGAGGAGACCTCTGACAGGGGGCGGCCGCCCTCGAGTAACGCGCGGATCAGCTCCACGAAGGGGATTTCGCCGCCGTCGTTGGCTATGACGTAGTCGATCTGCGGCCGGTTGCGGAGGATCATCTCGGGGAAGAAGATCGCGTGGTCGTCGCCGAGGACGACGCGGGCCCCGCACGCCTTGGCCGTGTCGGCGATCCTCAGGGCCTCTGAGTAGGTCGGTGTCAGCGCGCTGATGCCGACGACGTCGGGCGCGAAGTCCCGGACGGCGCGCTGGACGGTCTCGGTGTTGCTGATGCCGCCGTCGACGACCCGGATCTCGACGCGGTCGGCCAGTGCTTCCCGCGTCGCCGTGGCGAGCTGGACGATGCCGATGTGCGGGTAGCAGGCGTAGTTCGAGGCGTTCCGGTTGTCCGTGGGGTTGGGGGCGTTCGCGAGCAGGAGCTTCAACGTCATTCCATCACCTGTGCGGGGGGAGTGAAGCGGAACGGACGGCCGGCGGAGGCTCGTCCGTACGGATCACGAACATTTGCACAGGGGATATGCGTGTACCAGGCATCAACCGGCCACCGGGGTGTGGAAACCGGACATCCTGATTCCGTTCGGGTGCTCGGAAGGCCCTCCGGGTCAGACGGCGAAGGAGACTGTCGACGGCCCGAGTAGCTGCCGCACCGGTTCCGCGTGGGCGACGGCCTGGGCGGGGCGGTGCGCGGCCAGGTGGGCTTCGGCGAGCCGGAAGTGGGTGACGCCCTCCCAGAGGCGCTGCCGGTTGTCGTGGAAGAGGGACAGGGCTTCGCCGAGCTGGTCCAGGGCCTCGTCGAGCCGACCAGCCCGGGTGAGGGCGATGCCGAGGGCGTAAGGGCCTTCACGCGTCGTCAGTGACCCGAGGGCTGCCGCACGCACGTCGTGTGCGGTGGCCCCCGGGGCGGTCAGCGGAGGGTGGCGCGTTCGTCCACACAGTGGGGCGGGGGGCCCAGGAAGAGGTTGGCCGGGGCCGGGCCGTGGGCGATGTTGAGGGTGTCGAGGCGGTAGGTCCATTCACCGTCGCAGGGGTTCGCGAAGCGGTGGTTGATCTGCCACCGGACCCATTCGCCGCGGGCGAGGCGGACTGCCGGCGGGCGTCGCCACCTGCGCGGCATGCCGAAGGGGGTGCCGGTCGGCAGGACCCGGAGCAGGCCGTCGTGTTCCTGGAGCAGTACGTCGGGGGCCGGGCCTTCGAGCGTTTCGGAGCGGGGCCGGAAGCCGTCGGCTTCGTGCATGAGCACGCTGTGGACGAAGGGCGGGGTCCGCGGCGGCAGGGGGAAGGCTGTGGGGGCCCGGTTCCTGAGGGCGGCGGCGGGTCCGCCGCGGGACTGCTTCGTCCATGACGTGCGGACCCACTGCACTACCGTCCCCGTCACTGCCGTCCCCGTCGCTTCCATGCGGAGGATCCTTCCGCACGGGCGGGGGCCGCCGCCACCGCGTTCGCGCGGTCAGCCGCCGTCGACGTACGCGCGGGCCGCCACCATCACGTCGCGCCGCCGGCCGTCGGCGATGCACTGGGCCGGCGCCTCGTCCTCCAGCTGCGGGTTCATGCCGATCATCCAGGCGCGGGCCGTGTGGAGGGTCTCGGCGTCGTGGATGAGCTGGAAGACCTGGAGTGCGGCGCGCAGGCGCTCCTCGGCCTCGGGGCGCGGCTCTGCGGCGCCCGAGGCCCACTTGCCGACCTGCTTGGGGTCGTTGATGTTGGCGATCCGCGCGGTCAGGCGTTGCCCCAGGTTCTCCTGGAGGAAGCGGGCGATCTCGCTGATGCCCATGCGTACGGAGGCCGCGTGGGCGCGCTCGGCGCTGGCGACGCTCTTCGCAACGGGCACGGCGACGGCGACAGGGGACGTGGTGGTGTCAGAAGGCATGATCGGGTCTCCCTCGTTGCCCTGACTGCGCGCCCGTTCGCGGCGGGTCGCGTGCTCAGGCGACGGGTGTAGGTGTGTGCGCCCGCGGGATCCGGCTGTCGCGTGCTGCCGTGAGGGCGGCACGGAGGGGACGCTCGGTCTCGGCGAGCTGCGAACGCTTCTTGCTGTGTTCCCGGCCCGCCGGGAAGCGTCTACCAGGGCGGGCGGAGTGGGCCGACCGGCTGGCGGTCGGCGTTCACCATCGATGTATTCCGGTCCACGGGGATCCGGCACATGGGTGACTGGGGCTGAGGCATGGGCTGCTGGGCAGGTCCGGGGGCGTGACGCTCGTGTCGGGCGGTGGTGCCGTGGACGGCGACGCGAGCCCGATGCGTAAGGGCGCCTTGACGGCGCAACCGGTGTCACTCATGCGATCCCCCACATGCTCCAAGTTGGTCGGTGTACTGGCTACGTTACCCATTATCACCTGCCAACTCCACCTCTTTGGCAGAATCCGCCGTGTTGTCGACAGACCGTCAACTTAGGGGTTTCGACGCCGACTTAGTCCATGACCTGTGGTGATGTCCACCGGCCCGGGGAGGGCCGGTGGACCGGGGGAGGAGGAAAGCCGGGTTGATTTCGTCCTTTCGGACGATGCGGATGTGGTTGTTCTCAGGTTGGTTTCACGGTTGGTTTGGCGGTGGGGTTCCCGGGGGCGGGGTTCCCGGGGTGGGGTTCCCGAGGGTGGGATTCCCGAGGGTGGGGGCTACAGCATCGTCAGGCCGTACTCCTCGGCCACCCGCAGCAGGGCGTCCGACTGGGGGAAGATGAAGGTGGACTCCTCCTGCGTCAGCTCCACGTCGTTGAACACGGCCCAGCACTGGCGCATGCCGAAGCGCGAGCGGTAGGCGATGCCGTGGATGAGGCGCTCCTGCCCGCCGGGCCCGGTGCGCTGGGTGATGGCCCATGCCGAGATCTGGCGGGTGATCCGGCGGTTGAAGCCCTGGATGTGCTCCGTGGTGAGCCGCTCCACGCCCTGCTCCGCCAGCTTGTCCTTGAGCTCGCGCGAGAGCGTCGCGAGCGTCCGCTCGTCGTCCACGTCGAGGAAGCGGGCGTCCCGGGGCGGCCGCAGGCGGACCAGGATGTGGCTGGTGGTCCAGTCGCGGGGCATCTTCCCGGGGGTCATGAAGGCCGGCTCCGGCCAGTCGTCCGCGATGACCTCCCGCATGGCGGGGTGCACGCGGAAGGGGGCTAAGGCCTCGGCGAAGCAGCCGTCGTGCTCGGAGGCGCAGTAGAGGGTGCCGTAACTGACCAGGCTCCAGCGGTTCCCGCCCGTACGCGCGTGGTCCTCCTGGCTGATCGTTTCGTACTTGACCGGCTCCTTGTGCTTTCCCAGGCGCCAGATGCCGTGTTCCGGCGCCGGGACGAGGGCGACGTCCAGCTGTGCGGTGTCCTGGCTCATACGGCCGCTCTCCTTGCTCCGGCCGCCCTCCATGGGTCGCGGCCGGTGATGCTCATGGTTCTCCGGCGGCCGGGCCCGCGGGACGCGGGCGGTCCGGCCGCCGGGAGAGCCGGTCTTCTGATGGTGTGGTGCACATGAGGGGTGTTGATGTGTTCATGTGAGGGGCAGTTCATGTTCGGATCGCGGCCGCCGGGCGGCGCACTGGTCCGTGACACGTGCCGAACGATCATTTTGGTGCTCGGGTACGACCGAAGCGACCGGGTTGCGGTGGCCGACGGGGGCGCACGAAGGAACACGGGGGGCGCATGCCGGGATGATCAGGCCCCACCCGCCCCTCGCCAGCGGGCCGGATCGACCTCCACCACGACGGCCCCGGCGTCCCCCGTCAGGGAGAGCACCACGCGCCCGCCGTCCGCCGCCGGATGCGCGGAGATGCCGCGTACGGGGCTGCCCGCGGCCAGCAGCAGCCGGCACCGGCCCGTGGCGGCGTCCCAGACGCGGACGGTCCCGTCGGCCGAGCCCGAGGCGACGAAGCTGCCGGCGCCGTCCCTCGCGTTCCACACGGCCAGGGCGAGGACGGCAGCGTTGTGCCCGGTCAGCGGCCCGCCCAGCGGGCGGCGCTCGCACAGGTCCCACAGCCGGACCGTGCCCGTGTCGCCGCCGCTGGCCAGCAGCGGCGGGAGCCCGCCGCCGGGGGAGGGGTTGACGGCGACGGCGTGCAGCAGGCCCTGGTCGCAGCGCAGCGGCGCGCCCAGCGGTCCCTGCTCCGCGTCCCACAGCCGTACGGTGCCGTCGGAGCCGGCCGACGCGAACCAGTCCCGGCCCTCTCCACCCGCTCCATCCGCGCCACCCTCTGCACCCTCTCCACGCTCTGCGCCGTTCCCGCCCGAAGCGGCCGCCACGGCCCGGACCCGCAGGCCGTGCCCGGTCCAAGCGCCGAGCGGGCCCGGGGCGTCCAGGTCCCACAGCCGCACCGTCTCGTCGTCCCCGCCGCTCAGCAGCAGGTGCCGGCCGCCCGTGGTGGTGCAGGCGGCGAGGGCGCGGACGGGGAGGAAGTGCCCTTCGAGGACGTACGGGAGGACCTGCCGGGTCTCCGCGTCCCAGAGCCGGAGGCCGTGGTCGCCGTCCCCGGCCGACACCAGGAGGCGCCCCTCCCGCCGCCGGGCCCAGGCCAGCGCGGACGGCGGCCGGCCGGTGTCGATCCGCGCGACCGCGTCCCCGGTGCCGATGTCCCGGACGTCGATGTGCGGGTGGCCGCCGCTGAGCGCGAACCACGCCGGGCCGGCCGGTTCCCCCGGCCGCTCCGGCAGGAGCAGCGCCCCGCCCGTGGGGGCCGGCCCGGCCGGCGTCCGGGCGGTGTCGAGCGCGCGCTCCAGCACCTCCCGGGTCCACAGGCGCAGCGTGCCGTCGGCGGAGGCGGAGGCGAGCAGCTCCGCGTCCGACTCGGCGTCCGACTCGGCGTCCCCGTCCCCGTCCGCGTTCGGAACCTCGTCCGGGACCGTGACCGGGGCGAGGGCCGTCACGGCGGCGGTGTGCCCGCTCAGCAGCCCCGGCGGTTCCTTCGCGGCGGTGTCCCACCGGGATATGTCCCAGACGGCGATCTGGCTGCCCGCCCCGGCGGCGAGGACGTGCCGTTCCCCCCGGCCCCCGAGGTCCCCCCGGCCCCGAAGGGCGAGCGCGGCCAGGCCGGTCACCGGCCCGCCGGCGCCGGTGAGGGTGGCGAGCGGCCCGCCGGTGCCCCAGACGGTGACGCTCCCGTCCGCGTGGCCGGCCGCGACCGTCCCGGGCCGCGTGGTCGGCGCGAGCACCCGTACGTCGGCCGGGAACTCGAACCGGGCCACCTCCGTCCCGGCTTCCGGATCCCGGAACACCAGGTGCGCGTCGTCGGCGACCGCCAGCAGCGGCCGTCCGGGCGGGTCCTCCACCGCCGCCAGCGCGGTGGTCGTCGTACGCGGCGTGTCCCCGGGCAGGGTGAACAGGTCCAGCGCGCCCATCCGCTCGTTCCACCAGACCACCGCCCCGTTCCCGTCGAGGCAGACCACCGCGAGTTCGTGTCCGCCGTCGCGGTACGCGCAGACGTCGGCGATCCAGATCCCGCCGGACCCGTGGACCTGGTCGAGGCGGCGGCCCGTCGCCGGGTCCCACAGCCGCAGCGTGCCGTCCGTGCTGCCGGACACCAGCAGGGGCGACTGCGCCGGGCGCGGTGCGAGCAGCAGGTGGCGTACGGAGCCGTCGTGCGCGCCGATCGGCTCGCGGACCGCCGTGCCCTCGACCGCGTCGATCAGTTCGATGCGGCCCTCGTCGTCACCGGCGGCGAGCGCGGGGCGCCCGTCGGGTGCCGGCACCGCCGCCAGGGAGCGCACGGTGGTGCGGAGGGCGGCCAGCACGTTCACCGGCGGCGCCCACCGGGACCACAGCACCGCCAGCGGTGCCGCGTCCCCCGGCGTACGCGGGCGCGGGAGCCCGGGGTGGCGCAGCGCCGTGTGCGCCAGGTGCAGGCTGGCCAGCCGCGAGGGGCGGTCGGCCCGGTGCAGGTACGGCTCCACCGCCGCCCACGCCTCCAGCCACAGTCGGTCCTCCAGGCCCCGGCCCGGTCCCAGCAGCCCGCGGACCGGGCTGCCGGTCAGCCACGGCAGCACCTCGGCCGGCACGTGCGCGTCGTCCAGGACGCCGCCGAGGCGGGCGTGGCGCGCGAGGTGGCGCCGTACGTACGGGTGCGGAGCGGTGGCGGCGCCGGCGGCGCCGGTGGTGTGCGGCGCGGCCAGATCGGCGAGCGCCTCCGCGATGCGGGCGTGCACGGCGGCATCGGCGGTATCGGTGGCATCCGCCGCATCCGCCGCATCCGCCGCATCCGCCGCATCCGCCGCATCCGCCGCATCCGCGGTCCGGCCGGCGGTCCGGCCGGCCGTCGTGTCGGCAGTGTTCGTGTCGGCAGTGTTATCGGCAGGGTCGTCCTGAGCGTCCGTCATCCCCATCCCCCCAACAGGCGTCCGGCCCCCCACGGGCCAGGCGCGCAGGACCGCGGCCAGCCGGTCGTGCGCCGGCCGGTACACCCGCTGGTCCTCTTCGACGTCACGGGTGAGATACCCAGCCAGACGCCCTTCCAGCAGCACCCGGATCTTGGCGTCGGCGTCCTCCACGGCACGGCCCGCGACGGCGGACGCCACGGCCGGCCACACCTCGCCCCAGGCGAGGCCCCGCCCCTGGGCGAAGGCCGTCGCGCGCAGCAGTGCCAGCGCATCGTCCGCTTCCAGGCCGTCCTCAGCCGCCCGCACCAGGTCGTCCTCCAACAGCCCGGCCGTGCCCTCGCCCAGCCGCTCCAGCCAGTCGGCGTCCGCCAGCAGCCGCGGCCCCTCGGCGCGCAGCTGGTGCGCCGCCACGCGCGCGTCCAGGAAGGACCGCCCGGCCGCCCCGGCCACCGTGCGCGACACCTCGGCCAGGTCCTGCCCCGCCCAGCCGCCCTCCCCGTCCAGGAGGGCCCGTACGTATCCCGCGACGTCCGCGCTCATGCCCTCGCCGTCGGTCCGCAGCACGGCCGCCCCGGGGAACGCCTCCCGCAGCCGCCCCAGCAGCTCCACGTCCTCGTTCTCGTCCTCGTCCTTGCCCGCGTCAGCGCCCGCACCGTCACCGTCACCCTCAGCGCTGCCGCCGCCGTCGCTGCTGCGTACGGCGACGACCAGCCGCACCCCGCGCCGCACGGGCAGTGCCGGTCCGGCGGGTGCCGGGTGCGAGAGGTGCCCGGCCAGCGGCACCAGCACCTGGTGCACGAGCGCGGCCGGGTCGGTCGCCTCGTCGAGGGCGTCGACGACGACCGTCACCATCGGGCCGGGCGAGTCGAGGAACCCCCGCAGCCCCTGCTGCCAGCGGCTCAGGTGGTCCCTGCCCAAGGGGTCCGGGGCGGCGCCCAGCCGTTGCGCGATGACCTTCAACAGCCCCAGCGGCTCCCGGTTGTGCGCGGTGACCGCGATGGTCACCGCGCCCTCCTCCGGGACGGTGTACGGCGGGCAGTGGCCGACGGCCGCCGCGTACAGGGCCGAGGCCCGGAACCGCGCGTCGCTCAAGGTCACCGCCCGGCCGAGGATGGCGGACTTCCCGCTCGCGGTGATGCCGGTGACGACCAGGACGCCGGCCGCGCCCGTCAGGAAGGAGGCCACCGCGGTGTTCAGCTCCCTGCGGCCGGAGAAGTACCAGCCGGGGTCGTCGGCGCCGGTGCGGCCGCTGGCCTTCTCTAGCCAGTAGCCCAGGTCCTCCAGGCTCGCCGCGACCTCCTGCCTGCTCTCCTCCACCGCTGCCTCCTCCGGCCGGTGGCCCGGGTTCGGCAGGGCCGCCGTGGGGACGTGCTGCCTGCCGACCGTGAGCGCGCGGCAGTCCACGGACGGCTTGCGGCCCTGTTCCCTGCCGATCGCCTGCGCCGCCTGGTACAGGGCGCGGCTGAACTCCTCCATCGTCAGGTGGGCGCGGGTGATCCCGCCGGCCGTGCGCAGCCACTCGTGGGCCCGTCGCAGGACGAGCGCGAACTCGGCGCCCATCACCCGCGACTTGGGGGCGGCGGTGGTCAGGACGTTCAGCGTGGCGTGCTCGGTGCGTGCGGTGTCCAGGCTCTCCGCGAGCTCCAGCACCTCCGGGCGGACGGCGGCGGACTCGCACATGTTCACGATGACCAGGACGTCCCGGGCGTGCGAGTCGAGTGCGGCGATCACGATCTCGGTCGTACGCAGCCCCGTGCCCAGGAGCCGGCCGGGATCGGTGCCGCTCAGCACCGCGAAGTGCCGGCCCGCGCCTCCGGTCAGGCCGTGGCCCGTCACGTACAGCACCACCGGGACGTCCGGCTCCGCCTCCCGGACGCCGGCCGTCTCCAGGAAGCGCTCCACGTCGTGACGGCTCGTCACCGGCCCGCCGGGCGCCACCCGCACGAAGCCGGGCCCCTCCGGAGGCCGCCGTTCCCACCACAGGGACACCGCCTCCAGCTGCGCGCCGACGGCCTGCCGCAGCGCCTCGGTCCCGTCCTCCATGGGCAGCACGTACACGGTCCCGGGGGACGACCCAGCCGCCTCCGCCGCCGCCTTTGCCGCCTCAGGCCGGCCGGCCGCGACGACCGCCTCGTCCACGGCACCGGCATCGGCCTCGTCCACGGCATCGGCATCGGCATCGGCATCGGCATCGGCTAAGCCGATCTCGCCACGCTCCCCGTCCACGGTCCCTATTCTTCACTCCCATGGACATGCGGCAGCACCGGCACCAGCACCAACCCGGCGGCCCGGACGGCGGTTTACCCGACCACGTCACGCAGGACGCGGTGGTCGTCGTACCCGGGATCATGGGCAGCACCCTGCACGACACGACGACGGGCAAGGACGTCTGGGGCATCGGCGGGATCTCCTGGCTGCTGAAGGCCTGGACCACGCCCTCGGGCCTGAAGTCCCTGACCATGACCGAGGACGAGCTGGCGGGCAAGACCGGCCGCATCAAGGCGACCGGCCTCCTCAGGCACTCCGCCTGGACCCCGTACCTGGCCGGCAGCGAGCCGTACACCGACCTGGTCGACACGATCCGCACCAGCGTCGCCGACGACGCCGCGATCCTGGAGTTCGCGTACGACTGGCGGCTGCCGGTCGCCGTCAACGGCCGTCTGCTGGCCGATGCGGCGCGCCGCCACCTGACCGGGTGGCGCCGCCACCCCGCGCATGCCGAGGCGCGCCTGCACCGGGTCGACCAGCGGGAGGGGCGGCTGGTGTTCGTCGCCCACTCCATGGGCGGGCTCGTCACCCGCGCGGCCCTCGACCCCGGCTACGACGGCGACCTCCAGGGCGACACCCGGGGCGTGATCACGCTCGGCACCCCCTTCCATGGCTCGGTGAAGGCCGCCGTCATCCTCGCCACCGGCCGCGGCACCCCCGTACGCCTCCCGCACCGCAAGCTGCGGGCCATGTGCGCGACGATGCCCGGACTGCACGACCTGCTGCCGCAGTACCGGGCCGTGCGCGCGGGGGACGACGTACGCCACCTCACGCCGAGCGACGTCGCCGGGATCGGCGGCAGCGCGGAACTGGCCCGCGAAGCGGCCCGTTTCCACCACCGGCAGAAGGCCGTCGCCCTGCCCGGGCACCGTTCGGTCGTCGGCGTCAACCAGCCCACCTGGCAGAACCTGACGATCAGCGCGGGCTCGGTCGAGCCGCACCTCGACGGCGCCCGCCATAACTCCGACGGCACCTTCGTCCGGGACCGGCAGGACCGGGTCCGCTATTTCCAGGTCCACGGGGACGGCACGGTCTACAAGGAGTCGGCGGTCCTCACCGACATCGTCACCCACCTGCCCCTGCAACACGGGGACGTGGCCAGGGCGAGGACCGCCCTGGAGGCCGTCACCGAGATCGTCCGGGACGACGTCAACCCCGGCCCGCCGCTGGGCGAAGCGGGCTGCGGCCTGACCGCCCCGGACCTGGTGGAGGCGGGCCGCCCCTGGAAGCTCCGCCTCACGGACGTGGCCACCCTCGCGGGCCTGCGCTGCCGCCTCACGGCCCTCGACCCCCCGTCCCGCCCGGTCCCCCTCACCCCGGCCTGGGAGGACGGCACCGCCACGGCCACGGCGACCGCCCCGGCCCCGGGCCTGTACCGCATCGACGTCCGCACTCCGGACGGCTTCACCATCACCCAGCTGGTCATGGCGGCGGACCCGTCCGACCCGCCGGCGGAGGCGGAGGACTGACACCCGCCCCGTCTAGAAGCCGCTGGTGTCGAGCGCCAGGTCGAAGGGCTCCGGGAGCGCGACGGGAGTACCGAAGGGGTACGGTCCCGCGACCCGGGTGTAGCCGAGGCGGCCCGGCTCCGAGAAGAGGGTGCAGGTGCCTTCCTGCCGGTCCACGAGGAGGTAGAGCGGCGCGCCGTACTCGGCGTAGCGCTTGCGCTTGGTGACGCGGTCGGTCTCCCCGTTGGAGGGGGACGTGATCTCGACGACCAGGAGCGTCTGGTCGGGGAGGACCGCCCTGGCGTCCCGCTCGAAGAACTCGGCTGGGACGACCGCGAGGTCCGGTACGTACCAGTTCGGACTGCCTGGGAGGTCCACGTTGCCCGAGCCCGTCCGGCAGCCGAGCGCCCGCACCCGGGCACCGATCTGTTCGCGGATGTCCTCGGCGGCCCCTTCGTGGCCCCAGCTCGGCGACGTCTGGGTGATGACCCCCTCGATGACCTCGGCCCGGTCCCCTCCCGCCATGTGCTGGACGGCGTACTTCAGGGCGTGCTCGGGGTCGACGTCGTGGTACGGCTCGGCCGGCTGTGTCCTCATGTGCGTGGCTCCTTCCCTGCCGGTGAGGTCAACGGTCGGCACCCCGCGGGGGTGGTGGACGGCTCCGGTGTGCGGTAGGTGCGGAGCGGGGCGTTGGCGGCGGAGACGGCGGCGACCGCCAGGGCGGCGGTCAGGCCGCCGAGGACCAGGGCGAAGGGTGCCGAGGTGGCCGACGCCAGCAGGCCGCCGCGGAAGTTGCCGAGTTCGGGGCCCGCGACGCCTATGACGTGCTCCACGGAGGACACCCGGCCCCGGTACGGGTCCGGGGTCTCCAGCTGGACCAGGGCGCTCCGGGTGATGACGGACACGGTGTCGGCGGCGCCCGCCACGGCCAGGCAGCCGAGGGCGGGCCACAGCGACCCCGCCAGGCCGAAGCCGGTCAGCGCCAGGCCCCAGACGGCGGCCGCGGACAGCTGCACCAGGCCGCTGCGGGGTCGGCGCGTGACTGTGCCGGAGAGCAGGCCGGCGGCGATCCCGCCGACCGCGACGGCCGAGAGGAACAGCCCGAGGGTCTGCGGATTCCCGCCGAAGCGGACCTCGTTGACCAGGGGGAACAGCGCGATGGGCATGGCCAGCAGCGTCGCGGACAGGTCGGTGGCCATCGAGCCCCACAGCGTCGGGCGGCGCAGGACGAACCGCCAGCCGCCGCGCCGCGGCCGGTGACCGCCGCCGGGCGCGGCCGTGCCCCCGGGCGGCATGGCGGGCAGGCGCAGCACCATGAGGACCGAGACGGCGGTGGCGGCGGCCTGAGCGGCGTACGCGGCGGGGAAGCCCCAGCGGGCGATGACCAGCCCGGCCAGCGCCGGCCCGGCCAGCATCGCCGCCTGGAAGGAGACGTTGGCCAGCGCGAGACCGGCCGCGACCTGGTCGCCGGGCAGCAGCCGGACCGGGAGGGTGCGCCGGGCGGGCGCGCCGAGGGCGCCGCAGCCCGTCGCGACGGCCACGAGGGCGAGCAGGGCCGGCACGCTGCGGTTGTCGGCCAGCGCCTGGGCGCACAGCCCTGCCGAGGCCAGCAGTTGGCCCGTGGTGGTGGCCCGCACCACCGTACGGCGGTCGACGGCGTCGGCCAGCGTGCCGCCGAGCAGCCCGAAGAACAGCATCGGCAGGGCGGTCGCGAGCCCGATGGCGCCGGTGCCGAGCGGGCTGCCGGTGAGGTCCCAGACCTGGGCGAGGACCGCCACGTTGGCCATGTGCCCGCCGAGTTGGGACACGGAGGTGCCGATCCACAGTTCGCGGAACGCCCTGCTGCCGCGCAGCGGCCGGGTGTCCAGGAACCGGCCGCTGCCACGCCCCCTCATCGCGGTGGCTCGACCAGGTGTCCGAGGACCCGCTGCCGCATCGACCGGCGTTCCAGCGCCCGCCGCACCTCCTCGACGACGGCGGTCATCGCGTACGGGACCTCGCCGTCCAGCTCGGCGACGCTCGCGTGGGTGGCACGCCACTCGGCCTCCAGGAACGGCACCAGCGCCCGGCCGCGCTCGGTCAGGTCGATCCGCCGGGTCCGGGCGTCGGGGCCGGGCTCGGAGCTGACCAGGTCCTCCTTGCGCATGGCGGCGACGGTCTGGCTGATCGCGGAGTGCGAGCGGTTCAGCGACTCGGCGAGCTCGCGGATGGTCAGCGGGCCGGTGTGGGCGAGCCGGATCAGCGGATAGGCGAACCGCGGCCGCACCCCCTCGATGCCGCGCTCGACGTAGACCTGCTCGATCTCGGCGTCCATGGCTGCCAGCAGCTCGTGCAGGGCGTGCCAGGGATCGGGCAGCGCGGTGGGGTCCTCGGGGTCCATGGGGTCCATGGGGTTCGGGGAAGATGTCACAGCGCTAATATAACAGCGCTGTGATAAATCTGAGGTCCTCGGGAATGGAAGAGGAAAGAAAGAAGGACAAGGGAGAAAGGGTGACGGGAACTGTCACCTTTGGCGTGCACCGTGAAGTCATGGACAACGACACCCCCACCCCGCTCACCGACCGGATCGCCCTCGTCGCCGGGGCCACGCGCGGCGCGGGCCGCGCCCTCGCCGTCGAACTCGGTCGCGCCGGCGCCACCGTCTACGTCACCGGCCGCACCACCCGCGAACGCGCCAGCGAGGTCGGCCGGACGACGGAGACCATCGAGGAGACCGCCGAACTCGTCACGGCGGCCGGCGGCACCGGCATCGCCGTGCCCACCGACCACCTGGAGGAGGACCGGGTACGGGCGCTCGTCAGCCGGATCGACCGCGACCACGGCAGGCTCGACGTCCTCGTCAACGACCTCTGGGGCGGCGAGCACCTGACCGCCGGCTCCGTCTTCGGCAAGAAGAGCTGGGAGACCCCCCTCGCCGACGGACTGCGCATCCTGGAACTCGGCGTCCGCTCACACGTGATCACCGCGGCGCTCGCCCTCCCCCTCCTGATCCGCTCGGAGGCGCCGCTGCACGTGGAGGTCACCGACGGAACCGCGCGCTCCAACCGCCGCTACCGCGAGAACCTCTACTACGACCTCGCGAAGAACGCACCGATCCGCATCGCCTTCGGGCTGGGCCAGGAGCTGGCCGAGTACGGCGGTACGGCCGTCGCCGTCACACCGGGGTTCCTGCGCTCCGAGCAGATGCTCACTCACTTCGGGGTGACGGAGCGGAACTGGCGCGACGCCGTCGCCCGGGAACCGCACTTCGCCATCGCCGAGTCACCGCACTACCTCGCCCGCGGCGTCGCCGCGCTCGCCGCCGACCCGGACCGCGCGGCCCGCTGGAACGGCAGGTCCGCCTCCAGCGCCGACCTCGCCAAGGCCTACGGCGTGACCGACGTCGACGGCAGCCGGCCGGACGCCTGGGCCTACTTCGAGGACGTCTGGTACGGGGGGAAGGACGCCTCCCCGGACGACTACCGCTGATCCTCCTCCGGCCCGTACAGGGCGGTCAGGGCCCGCGCGCGCTCGCGGAAGCGGGCGCGCAGGCCCTGCGGGGCCAGCACCTCGGCCTCCGCGCCCAGCACGCTCAACTGCTCGAAGGCGACCTCCTCCGACTCCACGGGCAGTTCGAGCGTGACGCGCCCGGCGGCGTCCGGCACGCCCGCGGACGCCTGCGCCTCGGCCGCGCCCGCCGGATCGACCACGGCCGGCAGGCGCCGCAGACCACGCTCCGTCACCCGTACGGTGACGCTCGTACGCAGCAGCGCGCGGGCGAAGGCGGCGGAGTGCTCCTCCCAGTACGCGGCCAGGTCGAACGACGGGTCGCGGACGAAGGGTTCCTCGGCGCCGGGGTCCGGCGACAGCGCCGTGACACGGTCGACCCGGTACGTCCGCCAGGCGCCGGCCCCACCCCGTACCCGGCACACGACGTACCACACCCCCGCCTTCAGGACGAGCCCGTACGGCTCCACCGGACGGCTCACCTCCCCGCCGGGCCGCGCGTACGCGAGCCGGACCGGGCGGTCGTCCCAGACGGCACGGGCCAGCTCCGGCAGCAGCTCCGGTGCCGACGGCTCGCGGAACCAGGCCGGGGCGTCGAGGTGGAAGCGGTGCACCGACGACTCGGCCGCCGCCCGCAGCGAGGGCAGCAGCGTCGCCGACAGCTTCAGCCGTGCCGAGTCCGCCGCCCCCGACAGCCCCAGATCACGCAGGGCGGCCGGCATGCCCGACAGGTACAGCGTCTCCGCCTCGGCCGGCCGCAGCGTGGTCAGCCGCGTCCGGTACCCCGGCGCCAGCCGGTAGCCGCCGGTGCGCCCGCGCTCGGACCGGATGGGAACCCCCGCCTCCTGCAAGGCCTGGGCATCGCGGATCACCGTACGCTCGGACACGCCCAACTCCAGGGCCAGGGAGGCGGCGGTCAGCCCAGGGCTCGACTGGACGAGGAGCGCCATACGGATCAGACGGGCGGCACGCATCCCCCCATCCTCCCGCACCCGCCCGAGAAGCCCGGCCTGCCCCTCAGGCCGGCCCGAGCTGTCAGGCCCGCACGCTGGGGCGTCAGGTGGCGGTGCCGGCCTCGGGGTTCGCCCCCGCCCGGGCCAGGGCGATGGCGCCCGGTAGGCCGTCCGCGACCGGGTGGGGGGTCAGGGCCCAGGCGGAGAGCCGGGTGGTGAGGCGGGGCAGGAGGGGGCCGGCGGGGCCGATCAGGCCGCCCACCGTCACCAGGGGTTCGCCGCGCCGGGGGCGGAGGGCGGCGGCGCTCTCGGCCAGCAGGCCGGCGGCTTCGTCGAGGATCCCCTCGGCGACGGGGTCGCCGTCCGCGGCCGCGTCGAACACCACGGGGCAGAGCCGGGCCAGCCGGGCGGGTTCGGACGCGGCACGCGCGCCGTCGATCAGGACGTAGCGCAGGGCGTACGGGTCCGCAGGTGCGGGCCCGGCGCCGAAAGCGGCGGCCAGCCGGGGCAGCAGCGCGGTCGCGGGCCCGCGGCCGTCCAGGCCGCGCAGGGCCCGGCGGAGGCCTTCCCGGGCGATCCAGAAGCCGCTGCCGTCGTCGCCGGTGAGCCACCCGCAGCCGTCCGCGGTGGCAGCCAGCCGGTGGCCGCGGATCCGGACCGCGGCCGCGCCCGTTCCGGCGACCAGCGCCAGGCCGTCCGGCGGGGTTCCGGGCGCTCCGGCGAAGGCCACCTCGGAGTCGGCCATGACGTGCACGGCCGCGGCCCGTACGCCGTGACGCGCGAGTGCGGCCTCCAGGGCCCGGCGCGCGGGGCCCTGGCCGCTGTCGCCGGACCGGCCCGGAGAGCCCGGGACGCCCGCTCCGGCGAAGCCCGCGACGACGCACTGCACCCGCGCCGCCCGGCCGTCGGCCAGGACCTCGCCGACGGCGTGCGCCAGGCGCTCCTCCAGGAGCCGCTCCGGGACGGAACGCGCGTTGCCCGCACCGGCCGTCGCCGTGGCGAGCGGCGGCCCGCCGTCCGCCGCGGCGACGGCCGCCCGCAGCCCGCTGCCGCCCGCGTCGATGCCCAGCACCAGCGACGTCCGCGTCGTCGGCGCCATCCGCTGGGCTCCTCTCCTAGGGCTGGGCCCGGTAGGGCCGTACGGCTTCCTGGGTGGCCGCCATCGCTTCGGTGGTACGAGCGTACGTGCGCTGCGCCACCGCTATGTAGAGGACGTCGAGGACGGTCATCTGGGCGTGCCGGGCGAGGACCGCTTCGGCGCGGAGCCCGGAGGCCCGTACGCAGGTGGCGAGGGTGAGTTCGGCGTGAGCCGCGAGGGGCGACTCCGGGTCGTTGGTCACGGCTATGGTGGTGGCGCCCCGGGAGGCGGCCTCCGCCAGCACCTCTCGGGGCTCGCGGGTCCCGCCACTGTGGGAGAGGACGAGGGCCACGTCCCCCCGGCCGAGCACGGCGGCGCCGGTGAGCGCCACGTGGGTGTCGCTCCAGGACCAGACGGGCAGGCCGATCCGGTACAGCCGCTGCTGGAACTCGGTGGCCATGGTGGCGCTGCCCCCGACCCCGAACAGCTCGATCCGGCGGGCGGTGGCGATCCTTCCGGCGGCGACTTCCAGCACGGCCGGATCCAGGCCCTCGGCGGTCCGCGTCACGACGCCCGCCACCGACCGGGCCACCGCGGCGGCCACCTGCTCGACCGGGTCGTGCTCGCCTATGCCGGAGCCGATGTCGTCCCGCCACGTTCCCTGGGCGTCCCGGGCCTCCCGAGCGCCCTTCTCCGCGGCGAGTGCGAGGCGGAGCTGCGAGTAGCCGGCGAGCCCCAGCGTCCGGCACAGGCGGGTGATGCTCCCGGTGGAGACCCCCACCGCCTCGGACAGTTCGAGGATCGTCCGGGCCGAGGCGCCCGCCGGATCGTCGAGGATGAAAACGGCGAGGGCCCGCTGCGCTTCGGGAAGCGAGGCTTCCAGGGAGCGGATCCGGTCAACGATCTGGTCCATGGAGAAGAATCCTTCACCAGCGTGGCCTGTTCCTGTCAAGCCAGGCTTGACGTCGGGGAGTTGGGGCCCCCAGATTGCTCCCGCGGCGAAGAAAAATTGTTCGTCGCTGAAAGGGTTCCTCTGCCGTCGGCCCCACCGGTCGTGCAGAACTCTTCTCCATCCACCTTCCGCAGGCAGGGAGAAAGAACATGCCCTCAGGATCCCCGTCCCCGTCCCCGTCCTCGTCCACGGCGCGGAGGCCATGGCGCCACGGCCTTCGCGCTGGGGCCTTGGCCGTCGCCTTGTGCTCGGTGCTCGTCACGCCCGCCGGGGCCCAGAGCGGCCCCTCACCCGTTCCGGGCGCGCTGTCGCGCGCGGACGCGGTACCGGCACCGGGTGAAGGCACCGCGGCCACCCCCGCCGGCCGCATGGCCCGCTCCCTGGAGCGGCTCGCCGCCCGCTCGTACGCCGACACCTTCAGCGGGGTCCAGGTGGACGCGGAGCACTCCACCGTCACCCTGTACCTCACCCGCCCCGAGCGTGCGACCGCCCTGGTGGCGGAGGCCCGGCGCGAGGCCCCCGCCGGGGAACGGGCCGGAGTACGGGTCGTCGTCAAAGCCGCCAAGTACAGCCGCGGGCAGCTGGAGGCGGCGATGGACCGGATCAAGGGGTCGGCCGAGTCCTGGCGCCGGTCCGGCGAGGTGGCCATCGACGAGTTCGGCCCGCTCGACGGCGGGGCCGGTCTGCGGATCACGGCCGACCGGCCCGCGGTGGCGGCCGCGCTGGTCGGGCGCCTGCTCGACGAGCGCCGGAACCCCGACGAGACCCACTGGTACGCACCAGCCGCGGCGGACATCCGCTTCGAGGAGGCGCACCCCGCCCCCGACCGCGACGACCCGCGCCGCACCGCCGGCGGCCGCGCGGCCGCCCCCTCCGCGGCCCCTTCCGCCGCCCGCGAGGCCGTCCCCTCCCGCTGGAACGACAACGCACCGCACTTCGGCGGCGCCATCCTGAGCAAGACACGCCACGAGTTCTGGTGCACCAGCGGCTTCGCGATGGACGTGCCGGGCTGGGGCCGGTACATGGTGACGTCCGGCCGCTGCGGCTCGCCCGGTACGTACCTCTACAGCGGCTTCAACGACGTCGGACAGATCGTCAACGAGCTGCCGGACATCGACACGGCCATCATCGACACCGCACCCACGGGCGGGTCCGCGGGCAGGCTGTGGAGGCTGGACGACCAGAAGTCCTACGTGGGCTGGGTGACCTCCCAGCCCGGTGACCAGGTGTGCCAGACCGGCGTACGGACCGGGTACCGGTGCGAGATGTACGTCGGCCAGCCGCAGCGCAAGTGGGTCAACGGCGCGTACGTCACGCTGACCCCCGCGTGCACCCGCGACGGGTCCGCCGCGTACGCGGCCGACGACGAGGGCGGCCCGGTCTTCAGCTGGGCCTCCGCGTACGGGGTGAACAGCCACGGGATGATCAGTTCCGGGATGGGCACCTGGGACTCCTCGGGTACCGCCGCGACCTGCGTCGGCTACGTTCCGACGGGCACGATCCTGGGCGCGTGGGGGGCGCGGATGACCGACCCGTATCCGGGATCGTCCGCTTCCGCTTCCGCGTCCGAGTCCGGGACGAGGCAGCCGCGTACGTAAGCGGAACGTAAGCGGAACGATAGGGGCGGCCGTCAGGGTGGGGATCGCATCGCCGCCCTTACTCGCACAGGAGTGAAATGTCCCGCACCACCCCCCACGCCGCCGGCGTTCCGCCGCGCCGGCGGTCCCGCCGGCTGGCGTCCCTGATGACGGCCTGCGCCGCGCTGGGCGCCGTACTGCTCGCGCCCGGGACCGCCGAGGCGGCCGGCTCGACCAACCGCGACGCCTTCGAGAACCTCGGGCAGGCGGACCGGGCCGAGTGGATGTGGGGCATCGCGAGCGACACCGCGCTCTCGAACATGTCGATCCCCGGCACCCACGACACGCTCTCCATCCACGGCGGGGCCTGGGTGGCGACGCAGGAGGACTACGGCGACAGCGGGAACACCCTGGCCGCGCAGCTGGACCGCGGCATCCGGGCCATCGACATCCGGGCGCGCGTCTCCGGGGGAGCCGCCTTCACGATCCACCACGGCGTGAAGTACCAGAACGCCAACTTCGACGACGTCCTCACCAAGGCGCAGGCCTTCCTCCGCCAGCACCCGACCGAGTCGATCGTGATGCGGCTGAAGGCCGAGTGCGTGTACGGGAGCGACTCCGGCATCACGGAATGCGAGAACGACCCGGACTCGGCGACCCCCGACACGGTCCGGGCGATCTTCAACGACTACGTGCGGAAGTACCCCGGTCTCTTCTACCAGCCTTCGGTGTCGGGTGGCGGCCGGGCGGGCGTGCCCACGCTCGGGCAGGTCCGCGGCAAGGTGGTCCTGGGCAGCTTCGACAACGCCGGAGCCGACGACACCTACGGTCTCAAGGGCTTCAACGACCGCAAGGAAGACCACTGGGAGCCGGACAGCGTCGGGGAGAAGTGGGGCTACGTCAAGGGCAACGTCAACAAGGCGATCACCGGGTCCGCCAATGACCTGTACGTGACCTATTCCTCCGCGTCCAAGTTCCCCAGTCTCTCCCCGACCCTGGTCGCCGGTGGCTACTGGGAGGTCCGGGGCGGTGTGAACACCGAGGTCCCCGCGGTCAACTACAACCTGATGAAGCACCTCAACAGCAGCGCGGGCCGCGTCGGCATCATCATGACGGACTTCCCGGGCTGGGGCCTGGTGAACGCGATCATCGACCACAACGACGACAACATGGTCAAGGGCGGTCAGCGGTCGATCTGGCTGGTCAACTCCGACAAGACGTACGTCAACAGCCAGTACCAGGACCGCTGCATGGTGCGCGGTCCGGAGTTCGACGGCTCCAAGGACGGCGGCCTGGTCACCCAGCGCCCCTGCCAGTCGAGCCCGCCCAGCAGCCACCAGTGGACGGCGACCAAGCCGGACACCTTCGACGGCAAGGGCTACTTCTGGATCAAGTCGGCCAACGGCAAGTGCCTGACGATGCCGTACAACAACGGCACCGCCCCGGCCGCCGGCACCCAGCTGTTCTGGTGGCCCTGCGAGACCCGCTGGTTCTCCGGCAGCCAGATGTGGAACGTCATGCCGACCAAGCTCGCCACCTCGACCGGTTCCCGGCCGGCCTACTACTTCGTCAACAACTGGACCGGCCTGTGCCTGTCCATGGACCCGGCCACCGCGTCCACGTCGGGCGGCAAGGTCACCCAGGACGCCTGCCCGAGGTAGTACGCCCCCAGCGGTACGCCGCCCCTTCCTCCGCGCCCGCCCGCCGGCCGGGCGGCCTCCTCCCGAGGCCGCCCGGCCGGCGGCGTTCAGCCCCGTTCGCCCAGGTCCAGGCGGTCGAGCAGCCCGGCGTCGGTGAACGCGGCGACCAGGTCGTCCCGTCCTTCGGTGAAGTGCCCCCAGCTGTCGTAGTGGACGGGCACCACCCGGCGGGCGCCGAGGAGCTTCGCGGCCTCGGCGGCCCGGGCGCTGTCGAGGACGATCAGCGCCCCGTCGAAGAGGCGGGCGAACCGGGGGGCCCCGGCGAACAGGACGGCGGTGTCCACCGGCCCGAACCGCTCGGCGATCCGCCCGACCAGTTCGAGGGAGGCGTTGTCGCCGCTGACGTAGACCGTGGGCAGGTCCTGCCCGGTGAGGACGAAGCCGACGACCTGGCCGGTGAACGGTTCGACCTCCTCGCGCGCGCCCGGCCCGTGGAGGGCGGGCACGCCCGTGACCGTGACGGTGCCGCCACCGGGGCGGTCGAGGTCGACCGACTCCCAGTCGGCGAGCCCCCTGGCCCCCGCGCCCAGGCGCTCACCGCCCCCGGGCGTGGTCAGGGTCAGGGGGACGCCGGCGAGCAGGGCGCGGCCGGACTCGTCGAGGTTGTCGGGGTGTTGGTCGTGGGAGAGCAGGACCACGTCTATCCGGCCCAGGTCGGCCGGGGCGGCCGCGGCGGGGGCCGTCTTGGTCAGCGAGCCGCCCGGTACGGGGTACTCGCGCGGTGCGTCGAAGGTGGGGTCGGTCAGGAACCGCAGGCCGCCGTACTCGAAGAGGGCGGTCGGCCCGCCGAAGACGCGGACGGGCATGGACTCAACGGGCATGGACTCAACGGGCGTGCTGGTGTCAGTCATCTGAACCTCACGGATGAGTTGTTGGTGATCCGTGATGATCATAGGGGTGTCTCACGGATGGGCGCAACGCTTAACATGAGACCCATGAGTGAGATCCCGGTCGGCGCATCCGTGCCAACACCCGCGCCGGGGGCGGAGGAACACCTCTCCCTCGACTTCGTCAACAGCGCCGTCGCGCAGCCCGGAGGGCAGTTCACCGACCTGCTCGGCACCCCCGGGAGCGCGAACGAGTGGCTGACCGCACACGGCCTCGCACCCGCCGACGCGGGCGTGCGGGAGATGTGCGCGGCGCAGCTCCGCTCGATGCGCGAGCACCTCAGGTCGCTGTTCGCCGCCCGCGCCGACGGCCTGCCCGCCCTGCCCGCCGCGCTGGCCGCCGTCAACGACGCGCTGGGCAAGGCCCCCACGGCCGCCCTGCTGCACTGGGACGAGAAGAACGGCCCCTACCGCTCGACCCCCTGCCCCACCAGCGAGATCCTCGACCGCGCCCTCGCGGCCCTCGCCGCCGACGCGGCGGACCTCCTCACGAGCCCCGACGCCGAACGCCTCACGGCCTGCGCCTCCCCGCCCTGCAACCGCTACCTGCTGCGCCACGGCCGCCGCCACTGGTGCTCCACCCGCTGCGGAGACCGCGCCCGCGCCGCCCGCGCCTACGCCCGGCGCACCCAGGCGCAGGCCGGCTGACGAAGGCCGCCGAACGCCCCGCGGCGCAGAAGCCTTTACCCGGTACGACTGATCCACCCGCACGGGTGGATCACCGTTCCGCGGCGGTCCGGCGGCCGGTCCCCCCTCTATAAAGAGGGGGTTTCGCCCCCTGGCCGTTCGACTGATGGGTCGTCATCCAATGCCGCACGCCGTTCTGCGCCTCGCCGCCGCCACCGCCTTCCTCCTGTCCGCCGCCGTCACGCCGTCCGCCGCGGCCGCCGCGCCGGCGGCGGACGACGGGGACACCAGCGCCCCGTGCGGCCCGGTCGTGGAGTACCGGGCCTGGGACTGGTGGCGCACCACGACGAACACGGAGATCGCCCGCACCGTGGCCGCCACCGCCTCCGACGAGCGCTGGCAGTGGCGCGAGGACGTCAACACCCTGTGGCGCGGCGACACGAGGGAGAGCGTCGAGGAGATCTTCCGGACCGGCTTCACCCCCCGCGGCGACCAGCTCATCCCGCTCGCCGAGTACATCGTCAAGGGCGGCGGCCAGCTCAGCGCCCACCTCAGCACCAGCTGCGACCAGAGCGTCGCCAAGCGGTTCGCGACGTACGGGGCGGAGAAGACCGGCTGGGTCTACGAGATCTACGCGCCGGGCGGCATCGACGTGAACGCCACGGCGGCGGTGAACAACTACCAGTCGCCGTACCTGTGGAACAAGGAGATCGACTTCCCCGGAGGCGTGCGGGGCAACTTCATCAAGGGCGCGTGCAAGTACCGCCTGACGGGCACCGACCCGGTGACCAACGAGAAGACCTGGCAGCAGCTCGGCTGCAAGGACAACGCGGACTTCGCCCCCTACAAGACCGCCCCGGCCGCGTACAAGCTGACGAGCTGACGAGCCGAGGACCTGACGAGCTGACGCGGCGGCCTACGCCCCGGCGCTCCAGCGGACCCGCTCGACCGGGATCCACAGCTGGGAGTCGGTCTCCGCGTCCGCCTCCACCGGGCTGGTCCGCAGGAGCTCCGGTCCCGGGCGGCTCGTGTACGGGTTGGAGGGGAACCACTGCGTGAACACGTCCCGCCACAGCTCCTGGAGCGCGCCCGGATGGGGTCCCCGGCCGTCGAAGACCGCCCAGGTCCCGGCCGGCACGTCGAGGACGTCGAGGGCGTCAAGGGCGTCGAGGTCCTCGGCCGCGGTGCCGGGAGCGGTCACCACACCGATCCAGTAGTCCGCGAGGGCCCCCTCCTCCCGGCTGTCGTTCAGGTACACCGCCGCCGACAGGATCCCCTCCGGCTCCGGCCGGTCGGACCGGGCGGACAGCTCCTTCATCCGTACGACCGCCCGTTCGTCCAGCCCCTCCAGGTGCGCGGCGGCCGCCGCGTTGACCCCCTCGTGGACGAGCGGCACCCGGGCCTTCCTGCCGACGAACCGGAACGGCTCCTTCTCCACGATCCGGTACCGCATGGACGTACTGCCCTCGACCACGACGCGGAAGGACATGCGCGGCTGCGCCGTGAGCACCGCACCCGTACGCCGGGCCTCGCCCGGCCCGATGCCGTGCACCGACCGGAACGCCCGGCCGAACGCCTCGGCCGAGCCGTACCCGTACCGCACCGCGACGTCGAGCAGCGTCAGCTCCCCGGCCAGCACCTCGGCCCCGGCGAGCGTCATCCGGCGCCGCCGCACGTAGACCGGCAGCGGCAGCCCGGCGAGTGCGGAGAACAGCCGCCGGAAGTGGTACTCGGACACCGCGGCGATCCGGGCCACCTCGGCCATGTCGACCTCCTGGTCGAGGCAGGCCTCCAGATGGTCCAGCGCCCGGTTCAGCCGCTCCAGCACGCGTCCGCGTCCTTCCCCCGCCCGACAGAACCGGTACGGGAACTGTCGGGCCGGCAAGCCCCGCGCTGCCGGAAGGTACCGGTCATGACTGATGTTAAAGGACTCTGCGATCCTCGGTTCGAAGCCGTGCGCGAGGCGCTCGCCGCCTCCCTCGCCCGGCACGAGGTGGGCGCCTCCGTCGCCGTCCGCCTCGACGGCGAGCCGGTGGCCGACCTCTGGGGAGGTCACGTCGACGCCGAACGCTCCGTCCACTGGGAGCGCGACACCCTCACCGCCGTGAACTCGACCACCAAGAACATGACCGCCCTGTGCGCCCTCGTCCTGGCCGACCGGGGCCTGCTCGACCTGGCCGCGCCGGTCGCCGACCACTGGCCCGAGTTCGCCGCGGCGGGCAAGGAGGGCGTGCTCGTACGGCACGTGCTGTCGCACAGCGCGGGGCTCCCCGCCCTGCCCGCCGCGACCGCGGTCGAGGACCTCTACGACTGGGAGAAGGTCACGGCGGGACTGGCCGCACGCGCCCCCGAATGGGAACCGGGCACGGCCGCCGGATACCACGCGCTCACCTTCGGGTTCCTCATCGGTGAGATCGTCCGCCGCGTCACCGGCCGCAGCATCGGCGCGTTCCTCGCGGAGGAGGTGGCCGGGCCGCTGGGCGCGGACTTCCACATCGGGTTGCCCGCCCGGCACGACCACCGCGTCGCACCGCTCGTCCCGCCGCCGGCACTGACCGACGAGTACGCCGCCACCGCACCACCGGGACCGGACGGCGTGACCCCGGAGGCCGTCGGCCCGGTGGTCCGGGTCAAGGACGTCAACTCGGCGGCCTGGCGCCGTGCGCAGATCCCGGCGGTGAACGGCTTCGGCAACGCCCGCTCCGTCGCCCTCCTGCACTCGGTGCTGGCGAACGGCGGCGCGGCCGGCGGGGTGCGGCTGCTGTCCGCCCGGGGCTGCGAGCCCGCCTGGCAGGAGCTGTTCCGCGGCGAGGACCGGGTCCTCGGGACCCCGATGTCCTGGACGGCGGGCTTCGGCAGGTTCGGCGACGCCTTCGGCTGGGGCGGCTGGGGCGGTTCGCTCGTCGTGAGCGACCCCGGCTCCCGCCTGACGGTGGCCTACGTCATGAACCGGATGCTCGACCGCGACCGGGAGGGGGACGACCGCGGCATGGAGATCGTCACGGCCGCCTTCGGCGCACTGCACTGACCGGGGCGACGGCGGGGGCCGGGCGGCGGGGGAGCGGTCGGCTGGCTCGGCCCGGGGCTTGACCCTGCCACTGGCGGCAGGGTTGTTCCCTGGGGGCATGGACACAGACACGAACAGCAGCGGCGACCGCCGCGTCGTCCTGGTCACCGGGGCCGGGACCGGGATCGGGCGGGCCACCGCCCGGGCCTTCGCCTCCGGCGGGGACCTGGTGGTCGCCGTCGGACGGCGGGAAGGGCCGCTGGCGCGGACGGCCGACGGGCATCCGGGGATCCGGGTGCTCGCCGGGGACGTGGCCGGGCCGGGCGGGCCGGAGCGGATCGTCGGGGAGGTGCTCGCCGCGCACGGGCGGCTGGACGTGCTCGTCAACAACGCCGGGATCGTCCGCGCCGGCCCCCTGCGCGCGGTGACGGCGGACGACGTCGCGGAGCAGCTGGGGGTCAACCTCGTGGCGCCGGTGCTGCTCACCCGGGCAGCGCTCCCCGCGCTGGAGGCGTCCGGGGCGGGGGTCGTCGTGAACGTGAGCACCGCCGTGGGGCAGCGGGGCTGGCCCGGGGCCTCCGTCTACGCCGCCACCAAGACGGCGCTCGACACCCTCACCCGCAGCTGGGCGGTGGAGCTCGCCCCGCACGGCGTCCGGGTCGTGGCCGTGGCACCGGGCGCGGTGGACACCCCGATCGGGGAGCACCAGGGGCTCAGCCCCGAACGAGCCGCCGAGGTACGGGCGTGGCAGGTGGCGCGGACCCCGCTCGGGCGGGTCGGACGGCCCGAGGAGATCGCCTGGGCGGTGTGCCGGCTCGCGGACCCGGCGGCTTCCTTCCTCACCGGCGTGGTGGTCCCGGTCGACGGGGGAGCGGCGGTGGCCTGAGAGCATGGCCGCATGCTGATCGGGGAACTGGCCGGGGCCACCGCCACGAGCGCCCGCGCCCTGCGCCACTACGAGGGCACCGGGCTGATCTCCTCCGAGCGGGCGCCGAACGGCTACCGGGTCTACGACGAGCGTGCCGTCGTACGGGTCCGCAACATCCGGACCCTGCTGGACGCGGGGCTCACCCTGGACGACGTACGCGTCTTCCTGCCGTGCCTGGACGGGGACGTCACCGCCCGGCCGCCCTCCCCGAAGGGGCTGGCGGTGGCCCGGCAGAGGCTCGCCGTGCTGGAGGCGCGGATCGCAGCGCAGACGGCCGCGCGCGACCGGCTGCGGGAGGCGCTGCTGAGAGGGGCCGGCCGGGCGGATGGACCGGCGGCGCTGGACGGACGCGCCGGCCTCGGACGCGCCGGCCTCGGACGCGCCGGCGACGCACGCGCCGGCGACGCACGCGCCCGACTGCAGGCTCCGTCCACCGTCAAGTGACGGATGTGCGGCCCCGGTTCCCGGCGGAGAGTTCTCGGCGCAGGCTTCGTCCTACGGAAGGGAACCCCGCCATGCATCCCGATCAGTCGCACACGCCGGTGCGTCCGCAGCCCGAGCGGGTGCCGTCGCTGTGCCTGGAGGTGGACCGGATGCCGGACGAGTTCACCCGGCTGCCGGTGCGGGCCACCTTCCGGTTCGACCGGGCGCGGCCGTCGGTCGTCACGGTCGAGTTCGCGGCGGGACGCGGGCGGGCCCTGGTCCGGCACATCGGCCGTGAGCTGCTGCACGGCGGTCTCACCGCGATGAGCGGATCCGGCGAGGTGCGGATGTGGCCGACGCTGCCCCGTGAGCGGCCGGCTTCGTGGCTGCTGCTGGAGTCGCCGGAGGCGCAGGCCCTGTTCGAGGTGCCGACGGCGCGGCTGGCGTCCTGGCTGGAGGCCACCTACCGGGCCGTCCCGGCCGAGGCGGAGCCGGACGGCCTGGACTGGGACGGCTTCCTCAGGGAACTCCTCGACGGGCCCGGGGCGGCGTCCGCCTGACCCGGGCCGGGCCCAGGCGCCCGCCGGCGCCGCGGTGCCGGCCTTGCCCCCATCATCGTCACCTGTCAGCATGGTGATGTGAATCTTGACCATGTCTTCGTGTGCGGGCACCCGGTCCTCGACTTCGTCGCGACGCTGCGCGCCCGGCGGTCGACCCGCTTCGAGATGCTCGTGGCCCCGGACCGGCTCAACGCCTGGTACCTGGACTCCGGGCTCGTGGACACGGTCACGCCTGCCGCGGACGGCGACGTCAGGGAGGCGGTCACCCTGCGCGAGGCCGTGTACCGGCTCGTCGGCAACGGCCGTCTGGGCGAGGACTTCGACCGGCAGGCCCTCGGGGTGCTCAACGCGGCCGCGCGCCAGGTCCCGGCGACCCCCCAGCTCACCCCGGCGGGACGGCACACCGACGCGACGCCCGCGCAGGCACTGGCCACCCTGGCCCGGCAGACCGTCGAACTGCTCAGCAGCCCCGACGTCCACCTCCTCAAGGAGTGCGGGAACGAGGAGTGCACGCGCGTCTACCTCGACCGCTCCCGCGGCATGCGGCGGCAGTGGTGCGGCATGGAGTCCTGCGGGAACAAGATCAAGGCCGCCGCCTACCGCGCCCGCAGGAAGGCCTCCCCGGCCCCGGCCGGGCACTGACCTCCCTCGGCACACGCTCCTGCCATCCTGCGGAGTCACCCGTCGAAACGGTGACGCGCTTTCCGGGCTGACCCAGCGGCGGCACGCACACCGACTTGATCCGGCCGCTCGTCACCCCGCGGCCGCCCGGCCGCCGCGTGACGGTGCCCCGGACGGCATCTACGCTCTGGATCACGCAGCCCGGCCGAGTCCGCCGCGGCAGCGGTGAACGGAGTTGAGGCACGGTGGAGTTGAACGCCCGGTCGATGGTCGGCCGTGACGGCGAGCGGGAGGTGCTGTCCGCGTTCGTGACGGCCGCCGAGGGGCAGGCCCTCGTCCTGCGCGGGGAATCGGGCGTGGGCAAGAGCGCACTCCTCGACCACGTCGCGGACCTGGCGGCGCCCCGGCACCGGGTGGTCAGAGCGGCCGGAGTCGAAGCCGAGTCCCAGCTGCCCTTCGCCGGCCTGCACCAGCTCCTCTACCCGCTCCTCTCCTTCGTCGACCAGCTCGACGAGGCCCACCGTCCGGCCTTCGACGTCGTCTTCGGCCGGGGCGCGGGCACCCCGCCCTCGGTCATGACGCTCGGCATCGCCGTCCTCGACCTGCTCTCGCTCGTGGCCTCCCGACAGCCCGTCCTGCTGCTCCTCGACGACGGCCAGTGGCTGGACGGCTCCAGCACCGAGGTCTGCGGCTTCGTGGGACGCCGGCTCACCGGCAGCTCCATGAAGCTCGTGGTCGCCCTGCGCTCGGACGTGCCCTCCGGCTTCGACTCCGCCGCGCTGCCCGAACTCGCCGTGAACGCCCTCTCCGAACAGGCCTCCGAGCAGCTGCTGGAGCTGCGCCACCCCGGCCTCGCCCCGCCGATCCGGCGCCTCGTCCTGGACGAGGCCCGGGGCAACGCCCTCGCGCTGCTGGAACTCCCGCCCCACGTACGGGCCGGCCGCGCCGGACGCACCCCGCAGGAACTCTTCGGGTACACGGGCGTCCAGCTGCCGCTGCGCCTCCAGCACGTGTACGGGACGCGCGTCGCGGCACTCGACGACGCCGTACGGGCCGAGCTGCTGCGCGGCGCCCTGGACGGCGTCGGCGCCGGGACGGCCACCGGCCCGGCGCACGGCTCGCGCTACCGCATGCGGGACGTGGACGCGGCCGCGGCCTGCGGCCTGCTGGACGACGACCCGGCCGGCGGCGACTTCGTCTTCCGGCACCCCCTGGTGCGGTCGACCGTGGTCCGCATGGCCACCCCCAACGAGCGCCGCGCCGCCCACGCGGCCCTCGCCCGGGTGCACCGGGACGACGTGGAACGGCACGCCACGCACCTGGCCGCGGCGACCGTCGACCCCGACGCGAGGGCAGCCGCGGCGCTGGAGGCGGCGGCGGAGTCCGCGACCCGGCGCGGCGGCGCGGTGACCGCCGTGGCCTGGCTGACCCGGGCCGCCGAACTGAGCGAGACCCCGCAGGAGCGGTCCAGGCTGCTGGGCGACGCGGCGTTCGTGGCCGGGCACGCCGGACTCCTCGACCACGCCCGCAGACTCGTCCGCACCGGCACCGCGTCCGGCACCCCCGACACCGCCGCCTCCGTGGTCACCACGGCCTACGCCGCGCTCTACGAGGACGGCGACGTCCGGTCCACGCACCCCCAGGTCCTCGCCGCCGTCGAGGAGCTGCGCGGGCGCGGCCGGCAGGGGAGCGGAGCACACGGACGGGACGGGATACCGGCCCGCCTGGTGAACCTGCTCCTGGCCATCAGCCAGTACGCCGGCGACGAGGAGATGTGGCGGCGCACGCACGAACTGCTCCGCTCCCTGGACACCCGCGTCCCGCGCGACTCCCTCGTCTACGAGGACACCTGGAGCGACGTCGTGCGCCGCGGCGCCGGCGCGCGCGAGCGGCTCGAACAGGCCTACACCGGGCTGCGCGACCTCGAACCGTGGGACCTCACCCGGCTCTCCGTCTCCGCCTACCACCTCGACACCCTCGGCCGGTTCCGCCCCCACCTGGAGCGCACCGTGGACCGCGAGGTGGAGACGGGCGCCGCCGCGACCGGCATGACCATGCTGCACCTGATCATGCTGGACCAGATCGCCGCCGGCGAATGGCAGGAGGCCCGGCGGACCGGTGAGCGCTGCCTGGACCTGACCACGTCGCACGGCTACGCCCTGTTCACCCATCAGACCCGGGCCTATCTGGGACTGCTGGCCGCCCTGCGCGGCGACGCCGAGCAGGCCCGCGAGCTGCAGGCCGTGGTGGA
This sequence comes from Streptomyces sp. NPDC004126, assembly GCF_050275515.1. Classification (NCBI taxonomy): domain Bacteria; kingdom Bacillati; phylum Actinomycetota; class Actinomycetes; order Kitasatosporales; family Streptomycetaceae; genus Streptomyces; species Streptomyces sp. NPDC004126. The sequence goes on from NZ_JBNNPF010000014.1 coordinate 136,683, forward strand.
TGCCTGGGCGCGCCCGCGCGGGGTCGGCTTCCTCACGCAGATCGCCGACGCCATCGGCACCGCCGCCGCGCTCGGGGAGGGCGACCACGAAGCCGCGTACCTCCACGCCATCGGCATCACCCCGCCCGGGACCTTCGCCCCCTGCGTCCACCAGGCCTCGCGCACCCTCCTCGACCTCGTCGAAGCGGCCCTGCACACCGGCCGTTCAGGTCAGGCGCGCCGGCACGCCCTCGCCGCCGAGGAGGCCGGCCTCCCGGCCCTCTCCCCCCGGCTGGCCCTGCTGACGTACGGCGCCCTGGCCATGACCGCCCCGGACTCCGCGCAGGCGGACGCCCTGTACGTACGCGCCACCACGCACCCGGAAGCCGACCGCTTCCCCTTCGAGCTCGCCCGGGTCCGCCTCGCCCACGGCGTCCGGCTGCGGCACACGCACGGCTGGAAGGCCGCCCGGCCGCCCCTGACGGCGGCCGCGGAGGCCTTCGAACGGCTGGGCGCCGCGGCCTGGACCGAGCGGGCCGCGGCCGAACTGCGCGCGGCCGGGCCGGCCGCGGCCGCGAGCGGGGCCCCGACACCCACGCTGACCTGGCAGGAGCGGCGGATCGCGGACCTCGCGGCAGGCGGTCTGACCAACAAGGAGATCGGCGCGCGCATGCACCTGTCGCCGCGCACGGTCAGCTCCCACCTCTACCGGGTGTTCCCCAAGCTCGGCATCACCTCCCGCGCCGCCCTGCGCGACGCCCTGGGCAGGCTTCCCGCCCAGTAGGCCGGCCGGCTCAGCGGGCGGCGCGGGCGGGCCGCGCGCCGATGCCGTGTCCGTCGAGCCAGGCCAGCACGTAGTCGGCGACGAACCGCCAACCGCCGTCGAGGACCAGGGAGTGGCCGCGGTCGGGGAACTGCTTCAGGTCGGTCACGGCCGTGCAGTCGCCGTACCGCTTGTAGGCCGCACGCGTCACGGAGTCGGGCACCAGCCGGTCCTCCTGCCCCGAGACCAGCAGGAGCGGGCCCCGGGCCGCGTTCCCGGTGTCCGGCAGGGCTCCGGGGGCGGGCGCCGCGAGGTCGGCGAGCAGCCGCCGCGGCGAGGGCATCGCGTGCCGGGTGAACAGCCGGTCGGAGTCGGCGGATCCGACCGTGTTCGCGAGGACCCGGCGGAACCGGTCCGCCGTCAGGGACACCAGCGGCCCGGCCGCCGGGCCGGGCGGCCTCCACGCCCGGGCCGCGGCGGCCGGCAGGGCGAGGCCGCCCACCGGGGCCGGGGCGATGGCCACGGCGGCCCGGCCGAGCTCGGCGCCGACGAGGTGCTGCGCCACCAGGGCGCCGACCGAGTGGCCGATGAGGACGGGCGAGGTGCCCAGCGACCGGGCGACGGCGGCGTAGTGGTCCGTCAGCGCGGCCATCCCCACGCCGCCGAGCACGTCGGGGGCCGCCACGGGCGGGCCCGCACCGGGGCCCTCGCCGGGCCATGCCGGCGCCAGGGTGCGGAACCCGCGCATCGCGAAGCGCTCCGCCCATGACTCCCACGACGAGGCGCGCAGCCATGCGCCGTGGATGAAGACGACGGGCGTACGGTCCACCACTGGTCCCTCCGAGCATGCCCTCCGCCCGTGTACCTGCACCCGGGCGACCGCCCCAGCATGGTCCGGGCCACCGGTCGGGGACCACAGTCGAATGACTCAATTTCCGCGTTTCACGACGTCCGAGCCCCAGACTGAACGTCACCGTCTTGACCGGTGACGAGAGTTGCTGTCATGGTTGCGTCACCACTTCAACCGGTGACGCTCGGACGGGCGTTCCGGCTGTGCTCTGGACGAAGAAGGCGGAGAGAAGAATGACGAAACTGCGCAGGACGGCACTGCGGCTCGCGGTCGGCGCCGCAGCGGTGACCGGGGTGGTCGCCGCGACCGCGACGAGCGCGAGCGCCTACGTACTGACCGACATCGCGACCGGGCCCGGCAAATGCCCCGCCAACTGGGTGTGCCTGTGGAGCGAGAACGACTTCATCAGGGGGAACCCGGGAGGCGGCTCCGACTACGGGGCCGTGGGCTCGGACGGGAACGTCTCCAACATGGGGAACTTCTTCTTCGAGGCCAAGCTGGCGCGCTGGAAGGGAATGCAGGACCGGGCGTCCTCGGTCGTCAACAACACCGGGAACAGCGTCTGCTTCTACGAGCACAACGACTACGGCGGCCTGGAGTTCAGGATCGGGCCCAGGGAGAAGTGGTCCTCCGTCCCGTCCTGGATCAACGACAAGATCAGCTCCTTCAAGTACTGCTGAACGGAAGAGGGGAAACCGAAAAATGAAGCGTTCCACGGCAAAGACGGCCAGGCTCGGGCTGAGTGTCGCGGCCGCCGCCGGCTTGATCATGACCATGGCGACGTCCGCGAGCGCCGCCAGTGTCTTCTCCATCGGTCACGGAGCCGGGTCGTGTCCCAGCGGCTTCGTCTGCCTGTGGTCGGAAGGCAATTTCATCGAGGGCAAGTTCGTCAACTACGCCAAGTTCGGCTCCTTCGGCTCGAACCAGAACGTGGGCGACATGGGGAAGCTGAAGCGCGACCCCGGCGGGGACAAGGGGATGCAGGACATCACCTCGTCGGTGCTGAACAACACGGGGAGCGGCATCTGCTTCTACGAGCACAACAACTACGGCGGCCTGGAATTCAGGATCGGCCCCGGGGAGCACTGGCCCTCCCTCCCGTCGTGGATCAACGACAAGATCAGCTCTTTCAAGTACTGCTGAGGAACGGAACGGACCGATGAACTCGAGCAAGAAGACGCTGAGGCTCGCGGTGTGCGCCGCGGCCGTCACCGGGCTGATCATGACGGCGGCCACCTCCGCCAGTGCCGCCACCATCCTCGGCCTCGGAACGGGACCCGGCGCCTGCCCCAGCAACTACGTCTGCCTGTGGGCCGACCACGACTTCGTCGGTGGTTCTCCCTCGGGCAAATACGGCTCCATCGCGGCGAACCAGAACATCTCCGATATGGGGAAGCTGGAGCGGAGCGGCGGCCTGTGGTCGGGCATGCAGGACATCACGTCGTCGGTGCTCAACAACACGGGCAGCGCCATCTGCTTCTACGAGCACAACGACTACGGCGGAGCGCAGTTCAGGATCGGCCCCTGGGAGAAGTGGCCGGCCGTCCCGTCGTGGATCAACGACAAGATCAGCTCCTTCAAGTACTGCTGACGAGCACCGCTGGACCGTCAGCGCCAGGCGGAGTCGACGACGAGGTCGGCGCGGCGGCGGCCGCGGGCCACGAGCGCGGCATTGGCCTCGTCCGAACGCGCCACCCACGCGCGCGCATCCGCCGGGTCCTTGCCGTGGCGCACGTGCCGGGCGACCAGGCGGTCCACCCGCAGGGCGTCGTCCGGGGCCAGGTACCAGGCCTCGTCCAGGAGGGGCCGTACCGGCGCCCAGCCCTCCGCGTCGTGCAGCAGGTAGTTCCCCTCGGTGATCACCAGCGGTACGGCAGGACCGACGGGGATGCTGCCGGCGACCGGCTCCTCCAGCGAGCGGTCGAAGGCGGGCGCGTACACCACGCCCTCCCCGGGGGAGCGCAGCCGGCGCAGCAGGCAGACGTAGCCGGCCGCGTCGAAGGTGTCCGGGGCACCCTTGCGGTCGGCCCGCCCCAGCCGCCGGAGTTCGGCCTGCGCGAGGTGGAACCCGTCCATCGGCACCACCACGGCCCGCTCCGGCCCGAGCGCCGCGGCGACCAGCTCCGCCAGCGTCGACTTCCCGGCCCCCGGCGGCCCGGCGATCCCGAGCACCCGCCGCCCACCCCGGGCGGCCAGCGCACCCGCCCTCCCGACAAGCTCCGTCGTCTGCACGCCCCCATCCTGCCGCACCGCCCTGCGGTCCCGGTCGGCGAATCCTCGTCCGCGCCGGGCCGGGGCGAGCCAGAGCCGCTCGGGTGGCGTGCGACAGCCCCGCAACCGAAGGAGGCGTTCTACTTGCCGGGGCGTCCGAGCTGGTGGACGGTCCAGCCGGCCGCGCGCCAGGCCTCGGGGTCGAGGGTGGTGCGGCAGTCGACGATCAGGGGGGTGCCGGGGCGGCCCACGAGGGCGTGGGGGTCGGCCTGCTGGTACTCGGGCCATTCGGTGGCCAGGACGACGAGGTCGGCGCCGTCCAGGGACGCGGGCAGGTCGTCGGCGTAGTCGAGTTCCGGGTTGCGGATCACGGCGGTGGCCACGGCCTGCGGGTCGTGGACGGTGATGGTGGCGCCGGCCTGCTGGAGGGCGTGTGCGAGGGCCAGGGCCGGGGATTCGCGGACGTCGTTCGTGCCGGGCTTGAACGCCGCGCCCCACACCGTGACGCGGGCTCCCTTGACGGGGCGGCGGGTCAGGGCACGGGTGATGGGCGCGGACGTCCCAGGCGGTATTGGCCAGGGTACGTGTGGCCTTGCACTGGACGAGCAACGTCTTGTACGGCGGCCGCGACGCCCGGTGCGCTGAGAGCGCGGGCCGGGCGTCGCGGGGCTGGGGGCACCTCCCGGCGGTAGCCGGGGGAGGGACTTCGCGGACGGTTCCCTAGTGGTGGCGCGCGTCCACCACCGCGAGGAGTTTGCCGCTGGTCGGGCTGCGGTCCAGCGCGGCGCCGGCGACCGGCTCGACCACCAGGTCCAGCAGCCGCTCCGACACCGCCGAGCGGAGTTCCGGGTAGCCGGACAGGAAGACCTCCCGCAGGCTCTCCGGGTCGGTCGCCGGAGCCTGCTCCACCCGTACGGTCAGCCGCTCGCGCGCGTCCGTGCGGTCGAGCCTGATCTGCATCTCGCCGCGCAGGCCCCCCTGTTCCCCGGCCAGGGCCAGGAAGCGGCGGTGGTTGAGGAAGTACGTCGCCACCCGCATCACGTCCCCGGTGCGCCCCATCAGCTCGAAGCGCGGCGCGTGCCGGCCGCACGGGCAGCGGCCCGGGAGCTCCCGGCCGAGGTCGCCTATCAGGTACCGGCCCAGCTGCTGGCCGCGCCGGGCGTGCGTGGTGAAGACCAGCCGGCCCGTCTCGCCCGGGGCCACCGGCCGGTCCTCGGCCAGGTCCACGATCTCCATCGTGTGGAGGTCGGCGTGCAGGTGGTGGACGCCGCCGGAGCTCTCCGTGCACTGGTAGCCCAGCGGGCCGAGGTCGGTGCTGCCGTAGGTGATCGACCGGACGGTCTCGATGCCGAACTCCGTCCGCAGCGTGCGCCGCTGCTCCTCGGTGAAGTGCTCGCCGCCGTAGAAGACCTTGCGCAGGCCCCCGTACGCGCGCAGCGCGTCCGCCTCCGCGTGCAGCAGCTGCCACAGGTAGGAGGGCATGCCGAAGAGGGTGTCGGCCCCGTGGTCGATGACCGCCCGCGCCGTCGCCCGGTGGTCGGGGCCCGCCGACAGGGGGAGCTGTACGCCGCCGAGCCGTTCCAGTACGGAGAAGAAGCTGATGAAGCTGCCGTACATGCCGCCGCAGTAGAAGAGGTTCGCGGTGCGGTCCCCGACCGGGTCGTAGCCGGCGGCGAGCAGGCCGCGGGCGGCGGCGTGCATCTGGGTGTCGTAGTCGTCGTAGCTGAACACCGACAGGGCGGGGGCGCCCGTGCTGCCGCCGCTGCGGAAGTACAGCTCGGCGTCGGCCCGGCCCAGCTCCCGGGCCGGTGCCTGCACGTCCTCCTTGCCCTGCAGCGGGCCCGCCGGCGGCGGCAGTACGACGGGCCGCGCCAGGTCGTCGAGGCAGGCGGTGGTGGCGAACCGGGCCGGGTCGGCCTGGACCGCGACGCGGCGGCTGTAGCGCTGGAGGGCGTAGACCCCGTCGTGCGGTTCGCCCGCGTAGCTCTCCAGCATGGCGCCGACCGGCGTGACGCGGGTGACGCCCGCGGCCAGGGCGGTGCGGGAGAGCTCGGCGATGTCGCAGGGGCTGCCCGCGAGGCCCGCCGTCTGCAGGTAGCGGCGCATCGGGCGCAGGGTGGCGATCAGCCGCTGGCGGGGCAGCGGCTTGACCCACACGCTGCGGTGCAGCGGCGAGGCGGTGAGCGGCGACCGGGTGTCGGCCATGACCCGCCACGAGCCGTCGGGCGCGGCGAACACCCGGGTCAGGCCGAGGTGTTCCTCCAGCCGGGCCACCAGCTCGGTGGTGGTCACCTCGGCCGCCTCGGCGGGGTCCGGCCCGCCCGGGGCGGCGTCGGGCGCGGCCGGCGGGCGGGCCGCGAGGACCGCGGCGAAACGCTCGGCGAAGGCGAACACCTCCCCCTCCTCCTCGGTGTCGAGGTAGACCACCTGGGGGCTGGAGCAGGCCTGCTGTTCGTGCAGGCACACGTCGGCAGCGAGGGCGTCGAGCGTGCCGGCGTCCGACCAGGCGTCGGCCGTCAGGTACGCGAAGGAGATCCGGTGTCCCCACTCCACCAGCCGGCACCCGGCCGGCACGTGCGCCGCGACCCCTTCGACGGCGCCCTCCCCGCCCCAGACGGCGACGGCGTCCGCGGGCGCGCACATCAGGCGCAGCCACTCCTGCCGGGAGGACGGGAAGCGCAGGACGACCACCCGTGCGGCCAGCGCGCCGCTGGGGTCGAGGGCCCCGAGCTCGGCCATCAGGTGCTGGGTGAAGAGGCTGTCGGCGCTGCTGGTCTTGAGGACGTTGACGTTCCCGGCGAGCAGCCCCTCGACGATGCTCAGCGGCGCGACCGTCGCGGCGTTGCCGGGGGCGATGTGCGCGACCAGGCCGACGGGCGCCCACGCCTCGTAGACCGTCTCGCGCGGGTCGGCCCGGTCCAGCCGCCCCGGAGCCGCGCTGCCCAGTTCGCGGCGCAGCTTGCGGGTCAGCTCCCGCCGGTCCAGCAGGCCGCCGAGCTCGGCCAGGACGGCCGGGTCCTCCCCGGCGGGCAGGTGCGCGGCGAGCCGGGCGCGCACCGGGTGGGCCGGGTCGCGCAGGGCGCTGGCGAGGGCGTCGCAGGCGGCCAGCACGGTCTCGGTCTCCAGCACCGCGGCCAGCGCGGCCTCGACGGCGGCCGGCAGGTCGGCCAGGCGCCGCCCGGCCTCCCCGTCGCCGATGAAGGCGCCCTGCCAGTAGTGGTGCGCGCCGCCGTCGCCCTGTTCCTCGTACGCGGCGGCCTCGGTCGTGGTCTGCGTCATGGTCACGCCATGCCCTTCATGAGTTCCGCTGCGGCCACCGCGCAGCTGCGGTTGCGGCTCACCCCGGCACGGCCGTGGACGGTGAACCAGGGGGTCCGGAGCTCGCAGCCGCAGGCGTCGCCCGGCTGGAGCGAGGCGAGGTCGCCCATGACCACGCTCTGCGCCGGCACCGAGGTGATGTACGGCGACACCAGGTGCAGGTAGCCCCGCTCCCCGTACGGCAGGGGTTCGAGGGTGCGGGTGGAGCGGATCGTCACCCGGGACCAGACGGGGGCGTGCAGCCGGTGGTGGTCGCACTCGATGTACGGGATGCAGTGCTCCACCGACCCGAAGGTGTCCCGGATCCGCTCACCCGGGATGCCGAGCTGCTCGGTGACGCGGGCGTACAGCTCCTCCTTCTCGATCCGCCGGTCGGCGTGCCCCTTCCAGCCGCCGCCGAGGACGACGAGGGAGCCCTCGGGCAGGCGCAGCGGGGGCAGCCCCATGGCCCGCATCCGCTCCAGGGTGAAGAAGAGGAAGGCGGGGAAGCCGAGGATGCGGACCGGGGCGTCGTCCCGTTCGAAGCGGCGCAGGGCGGAGATGCAGCCGAAGGGGTCGAACTCGTGGTCGCCGCCGGTGTTGCGCAGGGCGTACTCGACGCTGCGCGCCGGGGCGAAGTCGCACAGGTAGTTGTCGGTGAAGGCGGTGCCCAGGTTGAGGGAGGGGGCCGGTTCGTAGCTGTACAGGAGGTAGTTGACGTCCTGGTCGGGGGTGATCCAGCCGTTGCGCTCGAAGATCCGGGCGACCATCCGCTGGGCGGAGCGGATGGTCCAGTGGTCGAAGAACATCTGCGACTTCTGGCCGGTGGTGCCGGAGGAGGTCAGGTGCAGTTCGACGTCCTCGCGCGGGACGGAGAGCACCTCGTGCCGCTTGAAGAAGTTCGCGTGGACGAGCGGCGTCCGGTACGGCGCCGCCGGGGGAGTGGCTTCGTACAGGGAGCGGAAGAAGGGGGAGCGCTCGGCGTGCCAGGCGTTGGTCTCCGCCATGGCGGCGGCGAACAGCTCGTCCTCCGCGGGCCCGAAGGCGTACGGGTCGGTCAGGTCGCACAGCTGCTGTACGTGCGGCAGGAGGGCCGGGTCGGGTACGGCGACCGGCGCGAGATGGGGGTTCACGGGTTTCATGGGGCGACCTCGGATGTGGTGGGCAGGTGCGTCGACGCCCAGGCCGACACGTAGCAGTCCAGATAGGGCTGGAGGGGCGGTTCGACGGCGACGCCGCGGAAGTCGATGCGCTCGCCGGAGCGGGACAGGACGGCGTAGTCGTGGAAGCCGTCGCCGTCCGCGCGCATCGCCGGGTAGACGGCCCCGGCGACGAACCCCTCGGCCAGGAAGGCCGAGAGGACCTCCTGGTGCGCGAGCGGCACCAGGGCCTCGACGTAGCCGGCGCCCGCGCGGGCCAGGGCCCGGGTGACGGGTTCGAGGCAGGCGGCCGCGGCGGCCGGGTCGGGGTGGGCGGTCAGCAGGGAGCAGTACCCTCCGGCGCGGTTGAGGTAGGCGTAGACCTCGAACCGGCCGTCCTCGGGCGTGAGCAGCACGTTCGGGGTGTGCAGCGGGTAGAACCAGCCCTCGGCGCCCGGGAACCGCTCGCGGAAGCGGCGCCGTACGAAGGCGGGCGCCTCGATCATCTCCAGCCGGTCGGCGGCGCCCCGAGGCCTGGGCTCCGGCGCCGCCGGGACGCCCCGCACCCCGGGGTAGCCGATGCCCAGCGCGGCCTCGGCGGTGCGCAGCAACGGCAGCAGGGGGGCGGGCACTTCGGTGACGGGGATCCGCCGGTCCAGCACCCCGGCCGAGTGACGCGCGTAGAGTGCGAGGCTCTCGCGGCTGCGGAGATCCACCGCGTTGGGCAGGATGCCCAGCGGCCGGAAGCCGTTGCGGGCGACGACCCGCTGCGGGCCGGCGCTGACGGTGCGCACAGTCGCGTACACCGAGTCCAGCCGCCCCGTGTCCAGCATGCCCGCGCACAGGGCCCCGGTCAGGGCGGCGGCCAGGCCGCCGGAGCGGTGCTCGGGGTGCACGGCGATGCCCTCCAGGCGGCCGATGCGGCTGCCGGCCTCGCCGTGGATGGCGGCGGACGCGGTCAGGGCCCCGGTGGCGGGGCAGCGGCCGACGAGCCACAGGGAGTACGGGTCCTCGATGAGCCGGGCCATCTCGGCCGGGTCGGTGCCGAGGGCCACGGGGTAGTGCGGTCCGTACACGGCGTAGTAGAGCTGGCGCAGTTCGGCGATGTCCGAGCAGGCGGCGGGGGTGATGACGGGGGTGATGACGGGGGTGGTCACGGTGCTCACCGCTCACCTCCGGCGGGCTCGGCCGCGGGGGACTTCAGCAGGGCCAGCGCACAGGCCGCGGGGACCAGGCCGGCGCCCTGCACCAGGCAAAGGGTCTGCGGGGAGAGGAAGTCGCCGGCGAAGCCGAACGCCAGGGACGCCACCGGCAGGGAGGCGCCCAGCACGGCCTGCATCACGGCGAAGAAGCCGGGCTTGTCGGCCGTCGGCACCAGCCGCTGGAAGAGGGCCACGAAGCGGACGCTGACGGCCCCGGCGCACCAGCCGGCCACGGCCAGAGCGCCCGCGGCGACCGGCCGGTGCGCGAACAGTCCCGGCAGCGCGAGGGCGAGGGCCATCAGGCCCAGGCACCAGGCGCCGGCGACCGTGGGACGCCCCGGTACGCGGGCGCCGGTGAAGGCGCCGACCAGCGCGCCGGTGCCGAGGGAGGCCTCCAGCAGGGCCACGGTCGCGCCGCCGCCCCCGAGGACCGAGCGGGTGTAGAGGGGGATGACGACGAACACGGCGGTGGTGAAGAGGTTGGCCGCGGTGAAGCAGACCAGGATCCGTCGTACGTACGGGAGTTCTCCGAGGATGCCGCGCAGCGTGCGCCGCCGCGGGGACGGGTCGGGCGCGTCGGCCTCGGGGTCCGGCGCGTGGCCCGCGGCGTCGGGCGTGGCGTCGGGCGTGGCGGTACGGAAGCGGGCTCCGGCGACGAGGAGGGCGGCGCCGAGGTAGGCGGCCGCACAGCCGGCGGCCAGGGCGGCCACGCCGGCCCGGTCGACGGTCAGGGCGCCGAGCAGCGCCCCGCCGAGGCCGGCCAGGGACTGGGTGGACAGCTCGAAGCCGGTGGCGGTCTCGATGTCGGCGTCGTCGACGAGTTCGGGCACCGAGGTGGTCAGGCAGGGGTCGAAGAACGCCTGGCAGGTAGCCAGGGCGAGACCGGCGGCGTACACGGCGGCGAGCGGCAGCGCGTCGCCGTACGCCCACAGTGCGAGGCCCGCCGAGGCGGTCCCGGCCAGGGCGGCGGAGGTCCGCAGCACCGAGCGGTGCGCGAACCGGGCGACGGCCGCGGCCACCACGGGCGCCAGCGCCACGGCGGGCAGGGTGCAGGCGGCCATGAACAGCCCGGAGGCGAGCCCGCGGGCGTCGTCCACGGCGTAGGCGACGATCCACCAGGCCACGCCGACCTGGAACATCCGCACGGCGGCCTGGGTGAGGATCTGGCCGAGCCACACGGCGCCGAAGGCGCGGTTGCGCAGGACCAGCGGAGCACGGCGCCGCCCGGCCCCGGTCGCCGTGGCGGCCCCGGTCGCGGTCTGCGTCGCGGTGGCGGTCCCGGTCGCGGTCGCGGTCTCGGGCTCCGTGGCGGTCCCGTCCGCCATCTCCGTCACGGTTGGGGCGGTGGCGGTCATGCGGTCGGCCTCTCGTCGAGGACCCGGACGAGCTTGCCCGAGCGCGGGTTGACGGTGAGGTCGCGGTGGCGCACCCACTCCACGGACAGCGGGTGCACGAACCCGGCGCGCACGCTGTCCGGATACAGCGGCCGGACGTTCTCCAGCTCCGCGACGACGGCCCTGGCCAGCTCCTCCCGGCCGTGCCGCGCACCGGGCGCCGTCGCCAGCCGCAGGACCAGCCCGTCGCGGCCGTCCCAGCGGCGGACGACGAGCTGCATGCCGACCACGTCCCCCGCGGTGTCCGCCGCGGCCACGGCGTCCTGGGCGTCCTGGGTGTAGAGGGAGACGGGGCCCACCCGTACGCCCTCCTCGGCCCGGCCGAGTATCCGGAAGTGCCCGGGACCGGTGCCGGTCCACTCGGCCCGGTCGCCCGCCGGGTAGCGGATGATCGGCATGAGGCGGCGGAACAGGCTGGTGACGACGACCCGGCCGGGCCGGCCCGGTTCGGTGACGGGTTCGCTGGTGGAGTCGTCGAGGATCTCGACGACCGAGTACGGCGTGAACGCGCGGTGCACCCGTGCGTCCGGGCCGGGTACGGGGCGGCCGAGCAGGCCCGCGTCGACGCTGGCGTACCCGACGGAACGGGCCTCGGCGTGCGGGAACGCGGTGGCCAGCAGGCGCCGCTGGTCGTCGAAGAGGGCCTCGCCGCCGAAGAGGAGCAACTCCACCGAGTCGAGCCGGACTCCGGACGAGACGACCTGCTCGGCGAGCCGGCAGAGGGTGGTCGGCGTCCCGGCCAGGACCTGCGCGGCGAGGTCGCGCAGCGTGGGGATCGTCGACTCCGGCGGCGCGCCGCCGCCGATGGGCAGGCGGACGTTGTCCACGGGCGCGTGGGCGAGCGAGTCGAGGACGAAGAGGAAGCTGGCGTACAGCTCTCCGGCGTAGAAGAGGTCGGCGACGCGGTGTCCCGGGCGCAGGCCCGTGTCCACGAGCCCCTGGCCGAAGGCGGTGACGAACGTGCGCCACTCGTCGCGCGTGTAGACGGAGAACTTGGGGGCCCCGGTGGTGCCTCCGGTCTTGTAGACCGTGGCCTCGCCGAGCGGGCCGGTCAGGACGCGGCTGTCGTGCAGGGTGTTGGCCTCCCAGAACGCCCGCTGGTCGACCACCGGCAGGTCGGTGAGGCGGTCGACGTCGGGCGGCAGGGACGCGTAGAGCTCCTGGTAGAAGGGCGAGTTGTGACGGGCGAAACGTATGAGGTCCGAGAGCTGCTGGGCGGACATGTGCCTTTGCCTAGGTGACGGAAGCGGGAACGGAGCCACGGCGGGGCGCGGTGGGCGCGCTGGGCGCGCTGGGCGCGAGAACGGGGACCCCCCGGCGCCCCGTCTCCTCACTGCGCGTCAGAAAATGACGCGCAGTCACGATGATGAAACATCAGTGCGGCTGTCACCAAATTGAGCAAGGATTTCCGGCCAGCACGGCCATATCCATAAAAATTTCAAGCAAATGGCGGGACTCAGGCCGCCGCGGCGGCCCGGAACGTGCGCGGGCTCAGGCCCCTGTGGCGCTTGAACGCGGCACTGAAGCCGAAGGCGTCGGCGTAGCCGACCGCCCTTCCGATCTCGGCGACGCTGAGGTCGGTGTCGGTCAGCAGCGCCTCGGCCTCGTCCATGCGGCACGCGGTGAGGTAGGCGAGGGGCGGCCGGCCCATCAGCCGGGTGAACCGCTTGGCGAACAGCGCCCGCGAGACGCCGGCCCGGGTGGCCAGCGACGCCACGGTCCACGCCTCGGCCGGCCGGTCGTGGAAGGCGTGCAGGGCGGGGGCGAGGACCGGGTCGGCGAGGCCCCGGTACCAGCTGGGCGCGTCGGCGCCGGCCCGGTCGAACCAGCTGCGCAACGTGCACACCAGCGCCCAGTCGAGGAGCCGGTCCATCAGCGCCTGCGAACCGGCCGAGAGCTGCGCGGCGTCGGCGGCGGCCGTCTCCAGCCAGGCGCAGACCTCGGCGTCCTCCTTCACCACCAGGGCGGGCGGCAGCGCGCGCAGCAGCGGCTCGTGCCGGCGGCCCGAGGCGCGGTAGGCGCCCACGATCAGCGCGGTCGCCTCCTGCGACTCCGCCCCCCAGTGGATGCCGGCGAGTTCCTCGCCGGCGCACTCGGCGCGCGGGCCGAAGCAGGCGATCTCGTACGCGGCACGGTCGCCGTGGACGCTGCCGGGACGGTCCGCGAGGTGGAACGGCGCGGAACCGTTCACGATGGCCGTGTCACCCGCGCCGACGGTCCGCTCGGTGCCGTCGGGCAGCAGCAGCGTGCCGCCGCCGCGCAGCACGGTGATCATGGTGAGCGGCGCGCCGTCGGCGAAGCGGATGGTCCAGGGCGCCGTCAGTACGGCGTGGCTGACGACCGAGCCCTCGGCCCGGATGCCGCTCAGGAGGGTACTCAGAGGGTCCATGCGGCGCAGCGTAGACGATCTCCTATGTTCCGGAGCGCTTCTCCCATGGATCATCCACATCCCCACGGCTGTACTGGAGTCGTCGAGCGGAATCCCGTTGAACGGAATCCCGTCGCACCGAACCCCGTCGCACCGACGAACCCCCAGTCAGGAGAACACCGTGACGCAGCACGGCAACGACGCCAGGACCGCCCTCGTGGTCGTCGCCCACCACCGCACCGACTCCCTCACCGCGCACACGGCCCGCCGGGCCGCCGCCCGGCTCGAAGCCGCCGGGTACCGCGTCGACCTGCTCGACCTGCACGCCGAGGGCTTCGACCCGCGGATGAACGTCTCGGACCAGCCGGACTGGGGCGACCGGGAGAAGCCGTACTCGGACGAGACGCACGCCCACATGCGGCGCATCCTCGACGCCGACGTCGTCGTCGCCGTCTTCCCGGTGTACTGGCAGCACGTGCCCGCGATCCTCAAGGGCTGGATCGACCGCGTGTGGAACTACGGCTTCGCCTACGGCCGCAGCAAGCCCCGCCTCGCCGGCAAGCGCATGCTGTGGCTGGCCCTGGCCGGAGCCACCTCCGACGACCCCGTCGTGGAGGGCATGCGGACCCTCCTCGAAACCAACCTGAGCGAGGGCATCGCCTACTACTGCGGCTTCTCCCGGTCCACCGTCGGCCTGCTCACCGACGCGGAGGAGCGCCCGCAGAGCTTCGACGCCGACGGCACCCTGCTGGTCGGCGAGGCCGTCGCGGGCGCCGAACGGGAGGCGCAGTACGCCGACCTCGACCGGCGCGCCGGGGATATCGTGGAACGGTTCGCCGCCGAGGAACTCGTGACGGCCTGACCCTTCCGGATTCCCGCCGTGGGGCGCCTCAACGCCGTACGGCCATCGCGATGAGCTGGACGTCCATTTCGTCGGCCTGGGCGTCCAGGACGCCCGCGACCGCGCGCAGGGTGTCCCCGTCCAGGCGGCGCGGCGTCGCCCGGCCCTCCGTCGGGGCGGCCTCGCCGGTACTCGCCTGCAGGTCGAACGTCCGCGCCAGGTCGCGGAGCAGCGCGGTGACGTCCTGCGCGGCCATGTACAGCCGCCCGTCGGTGCCCCGCCGCACGAGGGTCTCCACGTCAGTGTGCCGCCGGCCCATTTGCCCCTCTTCCCACTGAGATCACGCCCCACCCGGCGGTGTGCCCCCCCGCCCGGTCTCATCCTGCTCCTGCCGGCGCCGTCGGCGAAGGGGTTCGGCGGGCGAGTCCGGCCGGGCGGGGCCACTACCCGATGGGCACGACCCGGGCCCAGGCGGGCGGGGCGTCGGGGACGTAGTCCGGGTCGTCCTCGTCGACCGGTCGGAGCGGGCGCGGGAAGAGGCCCACGACCGTGCGGCAGGGCGGCTGTGCGGACGGCCACGGCGTCTGCCCGTCCGTCAGGGCGACGATCACGTCCGGGCGGGTCCGCGAACGCAGCGCCCGGGCGAAGCCGGACCGCAGGTCCGTACCGCCGCCGCCGATCAGTTCGAGGTTCTCCGCGCGGCAGAGCGGTACGGCGACCCCCGCCGCCGCGTCGCAGGAGATCACCGAGACCAGGTCCCGCCGGCCGCCCACCGCACGGGAGATCGCCGCGACCTCCAGCAGCGCGCTGCCCAGCTCCGCGTCGCTCACCGACCCCGAGGTGTCGATCACGACGCACACCCGGGGCGGCATCCGCCGCAGGCTCGGCAGCACGACGCCGGGGAGGCCGGCCGAACGACGTGACGGGCGCCGGTAGGTGTGGTTCTCGCCCGTGCCAGGGGCGCCCGCGGCCGCGCGGACGGCCGCACCGAGCAACTGCCGCCACGGCTGCGGGGGATGGAACGCCTCGTCCGCCCACCGGCGCCACCCCTCCGGGGCGTCCCCGGGCCGACCGGTGATCGCCTCGGACACCCGGAAGCGTACGGCGTCCCGCTCCTGCCGGCTCAGCCCGTGCGCGCCCTCGGCCCCCAGCTCCCAGGGCCGCGCGTGCCCGTCCGCACCGCTGCCGCAGTCCAGCCAGGCCAGCCGTGGAGTACGGCCCGCCATCGAGAACCTGCGCAGGTACTCCTCCATCAGCAGCCCGTCCGGCAGCTCCAGCATCGACGGCCGTACCGCGCCCGCCGGCATGGGCAGGCCGTCGCCGTAGATGTCGTCGTTGATCTCGAAGTCCGCCGCGATGTTCTGCCGGAGCCGCTGCCCGGGCTGCCCCTGCTGCCCGTGCTCCCGCGCGTACCGCTCGCTCCGCCCGTGATGGTCCCGGAGCAGGTGGGAGACCTCGTGCACCCACACCCCCGCCAGCTCCTCCAGCGGGGTCCGCGCCACGAACGCAGGGGAGACGTAGCAGCGCCAGTACGCGTCCACCGCCATGGTCGGCACCGACCGGTCCTCCACCACGTGCAGGGCGAACAGCGCGCTGGCCAGGTACGGCCGGACCGCCACCGCGTGCAGCCGGGCGGCCAGCAGCTTCTCCGTGTCCAGCGGGACGGCGGGCCCCGGCGGCGGACCGGGCACGTCGGCCCGCACCGGACGCGGCGGCGGGGGAGGGGCCATCGGACGGGGCAGCGGGCGCGCCCGCGCGGGCACCGGGCGCGGCTTCGGCTGCCGCGCGGCCCCGGTCACGCGCACCCGCCCGCCGCGTTCCCGGTGCCGGCGGCCGCGGCGGTCCGGGCCCCCGGGGTCCGGGCCACCGAGTCCTCCGCCCGCCGGGCGAGGCCGATCACCGGGGAGAGGCGTTCCACCGCGTCCGGCACCTCCCACCCGTCGCGCCGCAGCGCGGCCAGCGCCTTCGCCGGGCCGACCAGCAGATCCGGCGCACCGGTCTCCAAGGCCCGGACCAGCACCTTCCAGGCCGCCTCCCAGCGATCCCGCTCCGGGCGCGCGCCGACGGCGGCCACCACCGCCTCCAGCGTGGCCTGGCGCAGGTCGCCGCGCCCGGGCAGTTCGGCGGCGGCGGGGTCGGCCAGCAGCACGTCCGGATCGGGCAGCTCCATCCGGTCGATGTGGGCGAGCAGTTCGAGGCCGGGCCCGTCCCCGACCGCACCCCGGACCAGCAGCGCCAGCACGTCCCGGGACACGGAGGCGGCCGTGCCGAAGGCCAGCAGCGTCATCGCGGCCTCCCAGCTGCGGGGCGAGGGCCAGGCACCGCCGCGCCGGGTCTCGGTGGTCGGCAGCCGGTGGATCAGCGTCGGCCGGGTGTTCAGGAACCCGCACACCGCGCGGCGGGCGAACGCCACCGCGTCCGGCAGGGCGGCCGCGTCCAGCCGGGGCAGCTCCGCGCGCGGCCAGACCCCGCCGAGACCGCGCACCACCACCTCCCGGTCGTGCACCCAGTACAGGTGCACGAACCGGTTCGCCAGCGGCGGGCTCAGCTCCCAGCCGTCGGCGGCCGACGCGCGGGGATTGGCGGCGGCCACGATCCGCACGCCGGGGGGCAGTTGCAGTGCCCCGACCCGCCGCTCCAGGACCACGCGCAGCAGCGCGGCCTGCACGGCCGGGGTGGCGGTGGACAGCTCGTCCAGGAAGAGCAGGCCCCGTCCGGCGCGCACCAGTTCCACGGCCCACTGCGGCGGGGCCATGGGCACCCCGTTCACCGCCGGGTCCTCGCCCAGGACGGGCAGGCCGGAGAAGTCGGTCGGCTCGTGGACGCTGGCGATCACCGTGGTCAGGGGCAGGTCGAGGGAGGCGGCGAGCTGGGTCAGCGCGGCGGTCTTGCCGATGCCGGGCTCACCCCACAGGAGTACGGGCAGGTCCGCCGCGACGGAGAGGGCCAGCGCCTCCAACTGCTCGTCGGGGCGCGGCTCGGTGGTGGTCGTGCGCAGGAGCGTCAGGAGGTCTTCGGCGAGGCCGAGCTGGGGCCGGTCGTCCGCCGGCGGTACGGGGGCGCCGACGGGGACG
Source organism: Streptomyces sp. NPDC004126 (assembly GCF_050275515.1). Lineage (NCBI taxonomy): Bacteria > Bacillati > Actinomycetota > Actinomycetes > Kitasatosporales > Streptomycetaceae > Streptomyces > Streptomyces sp. NPDC004126. Next base: position 153,801 of record NZ_JBNNPF010000014.1, read on the forward strand.
CCGACAGGTACGGGTACGGAGAGGAGGGTGCTGGAAGTCATGGGCATCACCTGGGTGGTCTGTTCGTGGATACGGGTACGGGTACGGGTACGGGAGACCCGTCGTGGTCGAGAGGCGTACGGTGCGGGGTGCGACGGGGCCTTCAGGCGGGCAGACCGGTCCGGGGCCGGGTACGGCTGCCGCGCTTGCGGCGCAGCTCCTGGGGCAGACGGCGGTCGGGCCGTGGCCGGCGGCCCTCCTCCTCCGCCACGTCCGCCGCGGGGTGGACGGGTACCAGACCCGAGCGGAAGAGCCCGTGACCGAGGCGGCCGGCCACCGCGTCCTCCAGGGCGTCCCGCAGGGGCCCCTCGCGCAGGACCGCGCCCGGGCCGAGCAGCCCCTCGACCACCGCCAGGGCCCCGGTCACGTCACCGTGGCGGAGCCGCTCGCGGACGGCGGGCAGCGCCTCGGGGCTGTGGTGCACCGCGTCGATCGCCCGCAGGCAGGGCAGCCCCGGCCCGCCCAGCGCCATGAGGAGTTCCTCACGGGCCAGCTGGGCCGGGTCGTGGTCGACGGCCGCGAGGACCCCGTCCCGCAGCGCGATCCGGTGCTCCCGCCCCAGGCACTCGACCCGGTGCGGGTCCGCGGCCCCGTGGTCCGGGCCCGCGTCCGGACCGGGTCCGGCGGCCGGCGGCGGGAACGGCGGCAGTGCCGCCGCGACCAGCGGGTGGAGCCGTTCCGCGCGGAACAGCCCGGCGCGCAGGAGTTCCAGGTCCGGAAGGGTCCGCGCCGCGGCCTCCGGCAGCACCGGGAGCTCCGCGATCCGCTGCGGCGACAGCGCTTCCCGTACCGGCCGGAGCGCGGGGGCGTGGCTGTCGTCGGGGGCGAAGAGTTCGAGCACGGCACGGCTGCGCGTGCCGAGCCGTACGGTCAGGGCCCCGCGGGAGCGGCCCTCGGCCCGCAGCAGCAGCTCCGCCTCCGCCGCCCGGCGGCCGGCGGGGTCCGCGCCGCACCGCTGCGCCAGTTCGGCGCTGCGGGTGCCGTCCCAGAGGTGGCGGTGCAGGTCGAGCCGGAAGCGCCGGTCGGGGTGGGGGTGCGGATGGTGCCCGGGAGCGTCCGCCCGGGATTCCTCCCAGAGCGCCAGGGACATCCGCTGGCCCGCGTCCGCCCAGGCCGGCGGCGTCCGCACGACGAGGTGCGGTGCCGCGCCGCCGGGGTCCCCGTACCGGGCCAGCGACACGGTCAGGCCGGGCCGGAGCCGCCCGTCGGGGGCGATCCGGGGCATGTGCCAGCGCAGCAGGTCCGGCGCGAGCCGGCGCAGGTCCGCGCGGAGGCGGGTGACGAGGTCGGTGCCGTGGCGGAGGCGCACGGCGCGCAGATCGATGTCGACGTCGACCCGGGCGACGGCGCAGGCTCCCGCCCAGTCACCGTTCGCACGGCGGGCGGTCGCGATTTCGATCATGGACGGTGGCACGGCGTACTCGCGTACGCGCTGCCACATCAACAGGCGGGCGGGAACCGGTTCCGCGAGGTGAGCTGCCATCAGCACTCACCTTGCGCGGACGATTCCCCCAATCCGAGAAAGGAGGAGTTCTTCATCGGCGGCATCATAGGCAGCTCCGGGACGATCTGTCAGCCGGGTATCACGGGCGAGTTGGGTGGATGCCCGACGTGGCACCCCAGGTCACCGCCACGCGCAGACCTCACCGTCCAAGCCCCTGGACGGCCTGGACGCGGGTCCTGACGCCGTGTTCGTCGCAGGGCAGGGCGAGCCCCGGGTGGTCCACGGTGTAGTCCTCGCCGATGTCCTCGGCCGTGTCCGCCATCGCCGCGCTGGTGATCTTGATCGCTCCGGAGAACGGCCTGTCGATGTCCTCGATCAGCAGCAGCGACCCCGTGAACAGCCCCGCCAGCACGAACAGCAGCACGAAGTGCGCCGGCCCGCGCTTGCGCGGCAGCCCGAAGGCGAAGGCGCCGATGGTCGCGGCGAGGGACAGCACCATGAACCAGTACACGACCGCCGGGATCGCCGGACTCGCCTCCGACAGCCGGGCCTGCCGGGCCACGGACCGCTGGTCGTCCGCCTCCACCAGCAGCGCGAAGCTGCTGTCGTCCTTGTGGGCCAGCTCCTTGAAGTGCCGGCGGAAGTCGGTCGACCAGACGGACGCCTCGGGGGCCTTGGTCCCCGAAGCCTCCATCCTGGGCCACTCGTACGTCATGATCGCGCGCGAGTAGCAGACCGCGGCCGCCTGCATCCGCTCGCGCTGGGGCTCGGGCGCGTAGTCCGCCACCTCGTACAGCTGGTCCACCCGGTGCGCCTCCGCGCCCACCGCGTCGCCGGCCTCACCGTACGACTCGGCCGCGACGACGATCACGAACGCGACCAGCAGCACGGCCAGCGTTTCGAGCGGGCTGACCAGATCGCTGACCGACGCCTCGTCGGCGTCCGCGCCCGGCTCCCCGGCGTGATGACGGCGCCGCAAGTGGTTCGCCAGCAGGCCGCCGACGAGGGCGGCGGCGATCAGCGCGACGGTGATGGCTGTGGACATGGGCGGCCCCGGGTCGGCGGTCGTTCTGTTCCGCGCCCCACCCCACCACAACCGGCCCGCCCCGACGCACCGGGCACGCCGCAGCCCGCCCGGACGATCGGCGGACCGGCGGACCGGCGTCAGGGGCGGTAGGGCCACAGGGTGCCGCACATGCGGGGGACCATCGATTCGGGGCGGGGAGCGGGCAGCGGCGTCACGGTCGCCCGTTCGAGGTGGCCGGTGTCGCCCGCGGCGACGGCCCGCGCCCGGGCGGTGAGCTCGGCCAGCATCCTGGCGGGACCCTCCTCGATCAGCCGGGGCCAGGCCACCGCGCGCCCGCGCACCAGGCCGACCGCGCGCCCGTGGAAGGCACGGAGCCGCTCCAGCCCCAGCGCCGGTGAGGCCTGCCAGGCCTCGACGAGCTCCGTGTAGCCCCGTACGGCACGGTCCCTGCGGGCGCGGGCCTCGTCCGGCGTGTCCGCCGCGGCGAGCCGCGCGTACCGGTCCGGATCGGCCAGGTCGGAGTCGGCGAAGGTGAAGACGACGTCGCCCTCCTCGTTGACGTGGCCGTTCTCCATCACCACCAGGATGCGCAGGGAGTCCTCGGGACCGGTGATGAGCCGGTGGACGGTCCCCGGCGTGAACTGCACCGCGTCGCCCGGGTTCAGGTCGACGCGGCGGACGCCGTCGGGGGTGAGGAACTCGGCCGCGCCGCGCCCTTCGAGGGCGACGTACAGCTCGCTGCAGGCCAGGTGCATGTGGGGGGTGCCGCCGCACTGCCCGTCGGGCGCCTGGCTGGAGTAGACGTGCACGCGGGACATGCCGATCCCGGCGGGCAGGGAGAGGGAGGAGGTCATGGCGTCGTTCCTTGGAGTAGGAGGGAGGACCGGGGCCGGGACCAGCCGTGGAGCAGGGCGAGGTGTTCCAGGGCGCGGTCGGGCGGCGCGGGGTTGTCCCCGCCCCCGGTGAAGTGGGCGACGGTCCGGGCGAGGTGCCGGGCGAGGCTGTCGTCTGCGAGGGTGCGCACCGGCCGCCAGGCGCCGGCGGCGGTGCCGGTGACGGCGTCGGCGGCGGCGCGGCGGACGGCGACGGTTGCCGTGCCGCGCGGGAGGGCGGCGACGGGTTCGAAGGTGCCGACGAGTTCCCAGGCGTCGCCGCGGGGGTCGGTGCCCAGCACGCCCAGCACCCGGTGCCGGGTCGTCCGGTCCTCGACGGGCAGCGGCCGCCGACGCGGGGCGTGCGGGCCGAGCGGGTGGCTGATGCGGCCCGCGACCGAGGTGGCGAGGGCCACGTCCAGGCCCTGCGCGGTGGTGTACCGGATGTCGACGCCGTACCGTGGCGGGCCGTCTTCCGCATCCTGCTCCCCGTGGAAGGCGACCTCCGCCTCCCCGGCCGGCCAGACCCCGGTGCCGGCCGCGGCGCCGAAGTCCGCGAGGACGGCGAGCAGGTGCGGTCCTTCGTACCCGAGGGCGCCCAGGGACTCGTCCTCGAAGCGGCCCGCCCGCACGTCCGCACCGCGGTGCTTGCTCATCTCCACCACCACCTGCCGCACCGTCAGCCCCAGCCGCGCGGCGGCCCGCGCGACGGCGGTGGCCACATGCGAGGAGTGGTAGTTCTCGCCCACCACCACCCGGCCCCGGTGCCCGGCGAGGACACCGCGTACGCGGGACACGTCCGCCGGCGCGCACAGCGGCTTCTCCACGATCAGGTCGGCGTCCCGGTCGAGGGCGCAGACCGTGCCGAGCACGGTGGCGTGGGCCGCGGTGGGCACGCACACGTCCCACAGGTCCGGAGCCGCACCGAACGCCTCCGCCACGGAGCCGACGACGGGCAGCCCGTCCGCCGCGGCCCGCTCACCGGCCCGCGGATCGACCACGCCGACGACGTCCACCCCGAGGGCGCGCCACTTCTTCGCATGCAACTGCCCCATCCGGCCGTAGCCGATCAGGACGCAACGTAAGGTCATGGAGCGAGATCATAAAGTGACGGCGTGCGGGGCCGCGGCCCGCAGCCCGCGGCCCGCAGCCCCGGAAGCGGCCCGATGTCCGTTGTCAGTGCCGGGTGGCAGGCTCTGACCCATGGACAAGCAGCAGTTCTGGCAGCTCATCGAGGCGGCCCGCAATCAGGCATCCGACCCGGCAGACGGCGACCCGGCAGACGGCGAGGCGGTAGACGGCGACCCGGCAGAGGGCGAGGCGGTCGCGCGCGAGGCGACCGCGCTGCTGGCCTCCCGGCCGGTCGAGGAGATCGTCGCCGCCGAGCAGGCGCTGTGGGACCTGATGGCCGACTCCTACACGCAGCCCCTGTGGGCCGCGGCCTACCTCGCCAACGGCGGTTGCTCCGACGACGGCTTCGACTACTTCCGCGGCTGGCTGATCGCCCAGGGCCGCGACGTCTTCGAGCGCGTGGTCGCCGACCCCGACGCCCTGGCGGAACTGCCCGTCGTCCGGGCCTGCGCGGAGGACGGCACGGAACTGGAGGGCGAGGACGTGCTGGGCATCGCCTCGAACGCGCACCTCTCGGCGACCGGTGACCGGCTCCCGGCGGGCTCCGTCACCATCCGCCACCCGGAGCTCGACCCCGCCTGGGACTTCGATTTCGACGACGACGACGAAATGGGCCGCAGACTGCCCCGCCTGGCAGCCCTCTTCCTGGAGTGAGGGCTCGGGCTCAGTGGCCGCGGGTGGGGATCCGTTCCGCCTCGGGCGCGAGGGGCTGCGCGGGCACCCGGTGGAGGACGGGCCGGGGCGGGGTCCCCGCCCGGATGTCCTCGATCCCGCGGCGCAGTCCGGCGCCCAGCCGCCGCCCCAGCGGGCGTTCGACGAAGCGGTGGATCACCCAGGCCACCACCAGCATCCCGGCCGTGGTGGCGAGGGCGAGGGGCACGGGAGCGACGCGGTCGCGGAAGTGGTGGATGACCGTCAGCCCCACCATCATGTGGATCAGGTAGAGGGGGTAGGTGACCGCGCCCGCGTGGCGGAGCCAGCGCCACCGGATGCCGTCCAGGGTGCCGAGCGCGAGGGCGGCCATGACCGCGAAGCCGATCAGGACGATCGCGCGGGCCGGCCAGAAGGGAGTCTGCTCCGCGGCCGACTGGCCGAGGCTGGAGACCATCCGTGCGGTCACGTGGTGCTGCGCGAGGAGGAACTGCACGCCGACGACGGCCCACAGCACGGCGTTCGGCCCGAACCGGCGCATGAGGTGGAAGGCCATGCCGGCGATGAAGTACGGGGACGAGGACGGCATCGCGAGGAAGGACAGCACCGCGTTGTCGATGGTGGGGGCCACCGCCCCGGCCAGGGTCCAGACCCCGCAGAAGAGCACGCAGTTGCGGTAGGTCAGCCCGCGCATGACGACGACCGCGAACAGCACGTAGAACTTGAGCTCCACGAAGAGGGTCCAGTACGCGTCGTCGATGTCCGGGACGTCGAGGCCGCCCTGCAGCATCGACAGGTTCACCAGGACATCGGTGTACCCCGCGAACGACCGAACCTCGGGCCACGCGAACAGCACCAGCGAGGTGAAGACGACGGCCGTCCAGTAGGCGGGGAAGAGCCGGGTCACCCGGGACACCGCGAAGTCGCCCACGCTGCGGCCCCAGGCGCTCATGCAGATGACGAACCCGCTCACGAGGAAGAACACCTCGACGCCGAGCCAGCCGTAGACGGCGAACCGGCGGGCGACCGGGAAGACGTCGGTGGTCGACCGGCCCCACGCGCTGGCCAGCACGGTGTAGTGGTAGAAGAGCACGGCCAGCGCGGCCAGCACCCGTATGCCGTCGAGGACGGCCAAGCGCTGGGGCTCGCCGCCCGATCCACGCGTTCTCATCCTTCGTCCGCCCCTCGCCCGCACCGCAGTCCTGTTACCGCCGCGTAAAGATCAGCGGAACAGTACAGCGTGCACACGTCAGCGGGCCTGCCGGGCAGCGCCGTGCCGCCCCCCGACCGCCGCCGTGCGGCAGAATCGGGGCGACTGGACGGCCGACGGTGAGGGGTGGGGGCACGTGGGGCTTTTCGGCCGACGAAGCCGACGCAAGGGCATACCGGACGATCCCGCGCTGCCGGCCGAGGCCGCCGCGAATCCCGGCGGCAGCGTCGCCGAGATCGACAGGGCGTACGTCGACGACCCGAACGGCTACGTCCCTCCCGAGGCGGTCCGCGGCGCGTGGCTGGTGGACGGCAGCGGCAAGCTGACGGGGGAGTACCGGGAGAACCCCCGTCACGGGGTCCCGCAGGACGACTTCGGCAAGCTGACCGGCCCCGACCACTGGCTCGGCTGGCTGGGCGAGGACCCCGCGGCCGCCGTCCGGACCGGCATCGAAGAGTCCTTGCGCGCCCAGGTCTCGGACGCGGTGGTCGAGTGGGTCAAGATCCTCGAAACGCCCCGCTTCCTCACGGCCGGGCGCCGTTCCGAGAACGGACAGACCCTGCTGCTCACCCGCGCCGCCCTCGCCGCGCCGTTCGCACTGTCCGTGCGCACGGCGCAGCACGGCCGCTCCGTCCTCCTCGGGGTCTTCTCCTGGGCGGCGGTCAACCTGGCACCGCCCGAGCCCCGCAGGGACCGGCACTGGTTCGACCTGAACGTCGGCCTGGACTGGGCCGAAGAACGGCTCAAGGAGCGGATCCACGAACTCGACACCGGGGCCGGCGGCCCCGCCGAACGGTAGAGCGGCCCGACGACCCCTCGAAGGCGGGTGGTCAGAAACTCCAGCTGTAGAGGCCCCCGCCCGCGCTCACCGCGGACACCGCGAGCCGGGCAACTCCCCGCAGGACCGCCGGCAGGTCGTCGTCGGTCATCCCGTCGCCGTCCTCGGCCCGGAGCCGCCTGCCCCAGCGGCCCGCGAGCTCGTCGAGTTCGGCGGAACTCGCATCGGCCAGCGCCAGGGTCAGCCGCTTCGGCAGGGCGAATATCTCGACGCCGTCGTTCACGGGGGCGATGACGTACTCCGGCCACGCCCATCCGTGGAGTCGCGCGAGCGGCGGGGCCTCGGCCGAGGGCGCCGCGAAGAACATGTCCCATTCGGCGATGGCGCTGTCCGGCTCGATGAAGCGGCAGGTCACCGACTCGAAGTCCGGACCAGGGCCTCCCCGGTACGTGGCAGCGGCGGCCTCGTCGTCGAGGGCGAGGAAGAACACTATGTCGTGGGCCATCCGAACATGATGGCGGCCCGAGCGGCCCGAGCGGCCCGAGCAGACCCAGGTCGCGAGCCGTTCCTGTCCGATCCCCGACCCCCGCTGCAGCGGGCCGGGCGCGCCGAGGCGCCGGCCCCTGCCGCCCGGGTCGCCTGACGGGCTGGACGCGGGCCTACCAGGCGAGCGGCTTCCCGTCCCGGAAGAAGCCGCCGGTGGGCCCGGAGTCGGGGAGGGTGGCGGCCCAGACGACGCCGGCGGCGCCCTCCTCCACGGGGCCGCCGCCCGGCCCGCCCATGTCCGTCGCGATCCAGCCCGGGCAGACGGCGTTGACGAGGATCCCCTCGGCGCGCACTTCGTCGGCGAGCTTGCGGGTCAGGGCGTTGAGGGCGGCCTTCGAGACCCCGTAGGCGGGGGTCCCGCCCGACATGCCCTCCAGGGATCCGGACTCGCTGGAGACGTTCACCAGGCGCGGGTGGGGCGAGCGGCGCAGCAGCGGCAGGAACGCCTGCGCGGTCCGCCACGGGCCGAAGAGGTTGGTCCGCAGCGTGTGTTCGACCTCGTCGAGGTCGACGGAGACGGCGCGGCGGGAGGTGTCGTAGTTGACGGCCGCGTTGTTGACGAGCACGTCGAGGCGCCCGAACTCCGCCTCCACGTCGCGGGCGAGGGCGCGGACGTCCTCGTCCTCGGTCACGTCCAGCCGGCGCGGCAGCAGCGTGCCGGACACTCCGGGGGCAAGGCCGGCGGCGGCCTGCTCGGCGTCCTCCGGGCGGCGGGTGCACAGCAGGACGGTGTGGCCCAGCGCGGCGAGTTGGCGCGCGGTCTCCAGGCCGATGCCGCGGTTGGCGCCGGTGACCAGTGATACCGGCGTGATGGTGCTCATGACTCCTCCTCGGCGAACGGACCAACGTGATCCGGTCGGTCGGTCAGCACGCTATGCCGTGGCGCCGGACGTCCGGATCCGACCCGGGGCCCAGCCGGCCTGCGGCCATGGTCGTAGTCCTGCCCCGCAAGGCCGACCGGCTCAGCGGCTCACGCCCCCGCCACCGGGCGCTGCCGCGCCCCGCTCCACGCCTCGGGGCTGCGGTGGTGATTGCGGTGCCCGGCGGCGAGCACCCGGCCCAGCGCGGCCCGGTGCTCGGTGCCGGCGGGGAGTTCCAGCCGGTCCAGCAGGGCGAGCGCGGGTTCCGGTTCGAGCTGCCCGTACACATCGTGGTAGCCCCTCAGCAGGGCCCTGAAGACGGCCGGGTGCAGCTCGGGCACCCGCGCCGCCGCCTCGCAGGTGGCGGCCTTGGCCTTCCACGGCACCGGACCCGAAACCTCCAGGACCCGGCGCGCCCGGCGCAGCAGCGGTTCCGGGGCGCCGGCCTCCAGCCGGTCGCGGTCGTTGCCGAGGACCTCGGCGAAGGCCTCCTCGGCGGTCTGCCAGACCTCGAACCAGTCGAACCAGAGCGAATCGCCGATCGCCGGGTACTCCCGGACGGCCTCCAGCCTGCGGCGGTAGCCGTCCCAGAGCTGCTCCGCCGGCAGCGGCCCCTCGGGCCCGCGGTGCGCCGAATGGATCTGCCAGGTCACCAGGAAGTGACCGCCGAGCAGGTCCATCAGCCCGAGCGCCACCCGCAACCTGCCCGCCGGATCGAGCGCCTCATCGGTGAACGCCATCGAACCGAGGTCGTTGCACAGGTCCTCCCCGGTGAGCGTCCGCACGGGCGGCTCTGCGTCGAACCAGGCGTCGGGGCCGGTCTGCGTGATGCCGTCCTCGGCGAGCCAGCGCCGGGCGACCTCGCCGTCCGGTACGTCGGCCAGGAAGGCGGTGACCGCCTCGGTGAACTCCTCCGGGGCGGCGGCGTGCACCAGATGGCCGACCGGGATCGTCGTCAGCCGGGCGTCCGGGATCCGCCGGGCGAGCTCGGCGAGCGCCTCCTGCGGGACGTGGCTGTCCGGCCCGCCCGCCACCACCAGGGTCGGCGCCGTGATCAGGGAGAGGCCCTCCAGCCAGGCCGGGTCGGGGCGGTCCAGCTGGGACCGGAGCGCCGGCACCACCGCCCAGTCGAAGGCCGGCTCCCCCTCGGGCCGCACCGGAGCGCGCGGCTCGCGGGGGAGGGGCGCAGGCGCGTCCTCCAGCACCAGCTGGACCACACGCCACGGGCTGTGCTGCGCCACGAGGAACGCGACCACGCCGCCCATCGAATGCCCGACGAGGTCCACCCGGTCCAGGCCGACGGCGTCCAGGAAACCCAGCACGTCGTCCCGCATCAGCTCCAGCGAATACGCGCCGGCCCACTCGCTGCGGCCGTGACCCCGCAGGTCCAGGGCGTACACCCGGCGCTCCCGCGCGAGCACGTCCCGTACGGCGGCCCAGTCGTCCGCGGTCTCGCCCAGGGCCGGCAACAGCAGCAGCGGGTCGCCGCCGAGCGGCCCGGCCACCTGGTACGCCAGCCGGACGCCGTTCACCACGAGGGTCTGGTGCTCTGTCATCCGGCCGACCCTACTCGGCACCGCCGCGCCACGCCGTGCCCCGGTGCGGGGCCTGGTTTCCGGGCGGGGGCCCGGGTGGTTGGATGACTCGGATGACTCGGATGACGACGAGGGACGCGGTTCGGACGGGAGAGGTCTCAGGGGTGCTGGTCGTATTCAGGTGTCGGTCGTGCACCGCACCCCTGTCGAACCCGCTGGAGCAGCGCGAGTGGACGCCGCAGCCGCCGGTGAGCGGCCGGGAGCACTACACGTACGGCCCGTCGACCGTGCCGGTCGGCTCCTTCTCCGGCGACCCGGATCCGTACGCTCCCGCGGGCGCGGCCGCCACCTGGGTCATCAACCCGCTCGACGGTGTGCTGCTGCGGCCCCACACGGACCCGTCCCGGCTCTACGGGTGCTGCCGACGGGACGGACTGGGCGGACCGAACCTGCTCTGCGCCCGCTGCGGCAGCGAGGTCGGCGTCGAGATCTCCGACTGCTGGACCGAGTACGACGTCCGCCTGCTGGGCACAGCGGTGTCGAAGAGCCCCCACGAGCCGTTTGTCAGTGCCTGATGCGATGATCGGCGCCCCGCGTCCAGGACGAGGAGGTCGCGATGGGGACTTGGGACGTCGGCCCGTTCGACAACGACCAGGCCGCCGACTTCGCCCTCGCCTTGGACGAGGCGGCCCCGGACGAACGGGAGGAGCTCGTGCGGGCGACCCTCGACCGTGCCGTCCGGGTCCCGGACTTCCTCGAAAGCCACCACGGCCAGGAGGCGGTCGGGGCCGCCGCCCTCGTCGCGGCGCAGTACCCGGGCGGCGAACGCATCAGCACGGGCTACGGGCCTGAACAACCGCTGCCGCCCTTCGCCGCCGCCCTTCAGCCGCTGGCCGTCGAAGCGCTCGACCGGGTCCTCGCCGAGGACTCCGAACTCGCCGAACACTGGCGCGACGGACCCGACGGCAGGAAGTGGCGGCAGAGCATCACCCTCCTTCGCACCGTCCTCGCACCCGACTCGGCCCCCCAGAAGGAAACCCTCTTCGACCTCTGACCGGGCGGGAGGCGGCCTGGAGGCAGCCGGGAGGCGGCCCGTCACTCGTGGGCGGCGGCATCGAACGACCACGCCGGTTGACCCTCCCCCTACGTCAGGCTTGAGGCTGTTGCCGAACGAAAGGGCAGGTCCATGGGCTACACCGTGGGTCAGGTCTCGGCATTGGCCGGGGTGACCGTACGCACGCTGCACCACTACGACCGGACGGGACTGCTGTCACCCGGAGACCGCAGCCGGGCCGGCTACCGCCGCTACGACGACGCCGACCTCGCGCGGCTCCAGCAGATCCTCTTCTACCGCGCGCTCGGCTTCACCCTCGACGAGATCGCCGAGATCCTCACCGACCCGCAGGCCAACGCGCTGGAGCAGCTGCGGACCCGGCAGCGGCAGCTGGCGCAGGAGATCGCCCGGCTGCAGCGCCTCACGGCGGTGGCCGAGCGGGCGATCGAAGTCCAGCAGACCGGCGTGTCCCTGACGCCGCAGGAGCGCTTCGAGGTGTTCGGGGAGATCACCTTCGACCTCAGCTACGCCACCGACGCACAGCGGAAATGGCAGGACTCCGCGGGACACCGGGAGGCCATGGCGCGTGCGGCGGCCCACACGAAGGAGGACTGGGAGCAGCTGATGGGGGAGGCGGCTGCCTGGCGGACGGAACTCCTGTGCGTCTTCGACGACGGCGAACCGGCCGCCGGAGAACGGGCCATGGACGTCGCCGAGGCCCACCGCCTCCACGTGACCCGCTGGTTCACACCCTGCCCGCCCGACATGCACGGCCGTATCGCCGACGACTTCACCGCGGACCCGCGTGCCTTCGCCCTCGTCGTTCCGGCCGCACAACAGCGGCCGGGCCTGGCCGGGTACCTGGCCCGGGCGATCCACGCCAACGCGTCCCGCCATCCCGTCACCCGTCACACGTCACCCGTCACACGTCACCCGGTCACACATACGCACGCACCCACCAGCACCCCCGCACAGGAGGACACATGAGGATCCTGATCGCCACGGCCGGCTCACGGGGTGACGTCGCCCCCTACACCGGGCTCGGGACCGCCCTGCGCCGGGCCGGACACGAGGTCGCCCTGGCCGCCACCGGATCGTTCGCACCCCTGGCCGCAGCGGCCGGCCTGGAGTTCCGTCCGCTGCCCGCCGACCCCCGGGCGCACGGCAGCGTCCGGAACAGCCGCGAACTGCTGCGGGCCGCGTCCGCGTTCGTCACCGACCTGGGGGAGGGCTTCGCCGACGCCGTCCTCCAGGGCGGCGGCACGGACCTGATGCTGCTGTCGGCCACCACCGCACCGCTCGGCCGGCACGTCACCGAGGCCACCGGCGTACCGGGCCTCGGCGTCTACCTGCAGCCCACCCACCCGACCGGCGACTTCCCGCCCACCGTGACGGGAACCCGCTCACTGGGCCGCATCGGCAACCGGACCGCCGGACACCTCGCCCAGCACATGACCGACCGGGTCTTCACCCCGGCCGCGAAACGCCTGCGCGAACGCCTGGAACTGCCCCCACTGCCCGCCGCGCACATGCGCCGCCACCGGCGTCGGCACGACTGGCCCGTACTCCACGGCTTCAGCACCGCGCTGCTGCCCCGCCCCCGCGACTGGCCGCCCCACCTGAGGGTGACCGGCAGCTGGTGGCCGCACGTCGACGCGGAACACCGGTTGCCCGCACGGCTGGACGACTTCCTCGCGGCAGGACCGCCACCGGTGCTGATCGGCTTCGGCAGCATGGCCGCCGGCGAGGGAGAGCGGCTGAGCGGGATCGCCGTGCGGGCCCTGCGCCGGGCCGGGCTGCGCGGCGTACTGCAGTCGGGCAGCGCCGGACTCGCCGCCGAGGGCGATGACGTCCTGACCATCGGCGACGTCCCGCACGCCCTGCTGTTCCCGCGGCTGGCCGCCGTCGCGCACCACGCCGGCGCGGGCACGGCGGCGGCCGCCCTGCGCGCCGGGATCCCGTCCGTCACCGTGCCGGTCGCCGCGGACCAGCCCTTCTGGGCCAAGCGGCTCGCGGCGATCGGCGCGGCCCCGGCCCCGATCCCGTTCAGCGGCCTCACCGCCGAACGGCTGGCCGCCGCGCTGGCCGCCGCGACGTCGGACCCGTCGTACGCGCGGGCCGCCGGAGCCGCCGCGCGGCACATGGCGGTGGAGGACGGCGCGGCCGCCGTCGTCACGGCCGTACGCCGGCTGCCCGCCTGACCCGGAACCCTCCGGCACCCGCCGCAAGCGGCGCGGCAGGTCCTCGTACGTCACTGGGCGCTGGCGGCGGGACGGATCACGAGTTCGTTCACGTCGACGCCCGCCGGCCGGGAGACGGCGTACGCGATGCCGTCGGCGACGGCCGCGGCCGGCAGGGCCACGGCCCGGTAGGCCTTCATCGCTTCGCGGGCGGTCGGGTCGCCGATGGAGTCGGCGAGTTCGGACTCGGTCACCCCGGGGGAGACGAGGGTGACCCGGATGCGGCCGTCGGCGCACTCCTGGCGCAGCCCCTCGGAGACCGCGCGGACGGCGAACTTGCTCGCGCAGTAGACGGCCGCCGTCGGCGAGACCTCGTAGGCCCCGACGGAGGCGACGTTCACCAGGTGACCGCCGCCCTGGGCGCGCATCACCGGCAGCGCGGCGGCGATCCCGTGGAGCACTCCGCGGACGTTCACGTCGAGGGTCCGGTCCCACTCGTCGACCCGGAGCGCGGCCAGGGGCGAGAGCGGCATCACGCCCGCGTTGTTGACCAGCACGTCCAGCCGGCCGAAGCGCTCGCGGGCGGCCGCCACGAAGGCGTGCACGTCCGCCGCGCTGGTGACGTCCAGGGCGCGGAAGGCCGCGCTCCCGCCGTGCGCGGTGATCCCGCGGACCAGCGCGTCGAGCCGGTCGGTCCGCCTGGCACCGAGGAACACGTGATGGCCGTCGTCCGCAAGACGACGGGCGGTCGCCTCACCGATGCCGCTGCTCGCACCTGTGATCGCGACGACCTTGGCTGCTGCCTCTGTCATTGGCTGTCTCCCTCTCGACAACGGGGTATGGCCCGACCGGACCGGACCGGTCGGCGTCATCGAGTCTGGGCAGCCGGCAGCCCGCCTGCCAGGACGGGTGTTGCCTGGGTACACCGCACCCAGGCAACACCCCTCCCGACCGCCTAACCTGACCGCATGCCCGACAACCAGCTGGGGGAGTTCCTGCGCGCCCGCCGCGCGGCACTGAGCCCCGAAGACGCCGCTGTGCCCAGCCACGGCAGGCGCAGGGTCAGCGGGCTGCGCCGCGAAGAGGTCGCCTTCCTGGCCCGCATGAGCGCCGACTACTACACCCGGCTCGAACAGGGACGTGAGCGCCGTCCCTCCCCACAGCTCCTCGACGCCCTCGCAGGCGCCCTGCACCTGGAGCCCGACGCCCGCACCCACCTGCACCGGCTGGCCGGAACCACCCTGCCGGGACCGCCCGCCCCCGTGGACCGCGGGCGGATCAGCCCCTTCCTGCGGCAGATGCTCGACGGCTACACAGCGGCCCCCGCGTTCGTGATCAGCCGGACCCTGGACGTCCTGGCCGCCAACGCGCTGGCCCGAGCCCTCTACGCACCCTTCACACCGGCCGACAACCTGGCCCGCATGGTCTTCCTGGACCCCGCGGCACAGCGCTTCCACGCCCGGTGGGCCGACACGGCAGAGGCCGTCGCAGCCCACCTCCGCCACACGGCGGGCCTGACCCCCGACAGCGCACCCCTGCGCCACCTCGTCCGCGACCTCACCACCCGGAGCGCGCACTTCGCGCACCTGTGGACCGCCCACACCGTCCGGGGCAAGACCTCGGACACCAAGCACTTCCACCACCCCGACGCCGGCCCCCTGACCTTCGCCTACCAGGCCTTCGACGTATCCGCGTCCCCCGGCCAGCAACTCGTGGTCTACCAGCCCGCCCCCGACCCCGCCACCTCCGCCTCCACGGCCCGAGGCCTGGCCCTCCTCGCCGCCCGGCAGCCCTCCGCGACGGGCTGATGGCCTCCCGCGCCTCCCCGGAGTCAGGTCAGGCGGGCGCGTCCAAGCTGCTGAGGAGCTGCGCGACATCGAGCCCGGTGGTGAGGTACTCCTCGAAGATCCGGTTGTTCAGGGCCATGGGGGACCGTTCCTTCCGGATGGTCTCGACGGCTGTCGCCGTCTCCCAGCCCAGCTCGATGAGAGCGTGGGCCACGACGAGGCCGGAGCGGTTGTAGCCGGAGTGGCACCGGACCAAGACGGTGCGCCCGGCGCGGACCGCTCGGGCGGCGGTCCGGGCGAGCTGCTGGACGGTGTGGATCTGCCCGGCCGTGAGCGGGGCGTCGGGCATCTCGGCGAGCAGGTGCTCGACACCCGGGCCGGGTCCGTGGCCGGGACGGCTGAACAAGCTGATGACCAGCCCGAACTCGGTGCCGACGACCGCAGCGTGGGCGTTGCCCAGGGCATCGGTCCAGTGGTGGCCGCCCATCCACAGTCCTGCTGTGATCTCGTTCCAGGGGGCATCAGGATCGGGCACCCCCCGGTCCTTCTGGCGCGTCTTCAAGGTGGCTCCCCTCCCGACGGGCGAGGAGGCCGACCCACGCCTCGTGTTCCACGGCCCGAGACGGCCATCGAACGCGACCGGGAGCCGGGGCACAAGCACGAGTTCAGGCCTTCAGCGGCCTGTCGCGCACCGGAATCCCCCGCACACGGCCCCATCGTCAGTTGCAGTCGTCCGTGGGCGAGCCCCAGGCGGTCAAGGGGGTCCCGTCCGACGCGCTGATTTCCAGGATGTCGCAGCCCATGCGGTGGACGGCGGTGGTCAGGTCCCGCCGGGCCCGCTCGTGGTCGTGGGGTGGGTAGGCGACGCGGATCTGGTGGGGCCGGGCCATGTCGTAGGTCAGCTGCCAGTCGGTGTCGACGGTCGCGAAGTGGTCCTGCCCCGACCGGCCGTCCTCCGCCCGCCAGGATCCGCGGTCGGCAGTGGGGGCCAGGGCGTCGCGGAGTGCGCGCAGGCGCTCGGGGTGGGGGAGGGGGCCTTCGGACAGGCGCAGGCACCGGTAGGTGCGGGGGTGGTAGGTGGTGAACCAGGGTGCGAGGTCCGGCTCCATGCCGCCCAGGAGGTCGGACCGGAGCTGCGCGCTGCTCCAGCCTTCGAGGAACTCGGCCGCGCTCTTGGGGATGGTCTCGTAGTCGCCGTCCCGGCTCCAGATCACGACGGGCCAGCTGCGCGGATCGCCGGCGGTCGGCCAGCACAGCCGGTCCGCGTCCATCGTGGTGCCCCAGATGAGGAGACCGCCCGGTTCGGGGTGCAGCGGGTAGGGGTAGCGCGCCTGCCCGTCCCATCGGGGAGGGGCCGAAGGGTCTCCGCTCTGCCACTTCAGGCCGTTGTACGGGCTGTCGCCGAAGGGCGTGCGCAGGTAGAGGAAGTCGCAGAACTCGCCCCACCCGTACGTCGCGACGAGGGCCTTGTAGTCCTCCGGCAGCCGTACGCCGAGCTCCCGCTCGGCGGCCGACCAGTCCCCGCGGGCGTCGAGGGGCTCGGGCGGCGGGGGTACGAGTCGTGTCAGAGAGTCCACCCCGCATGGTAGACGCCCATCGTCCTTGGGGCCGGGGGGTTGATCTCAAGTGTGGTTGAGGTTCAAGGATGGTCGGCATGGAGACGACGCAGATGGACCAGTGGACGCGCGCGGCCGAGATCGAGGCGATCAGGAAGGTGATCGCCAGACTCGAACATTCGCAGCAGAACGAGCTGCCCGAGGAGTTCGTCGGCCTGTTCCGGGCCGACGCGATCTGGACGACGGGCCACGGCAAGCGCCTGACCGGTCGCGACGAGATCTCGTCCTTCACCCATCAGGTGCTGCCGGGCGCCATGACGGACGCGACCGCGACCTACGACGTGGTGGACGTGCTGTTCATCCGCCCCGACGTCGCCGCCGTCAAGGCGCACGCGCAGTACCTCACGCTGGGAGGGGAGCCGATCGGGAACGCGGGCACCCCCCTCTACGTGATGGCGAAGGAGGACGGGCAGTGGCTCCTGGTGGCCTGCCAGAACACGGAGGTGCTCGACCGGTGACGTGAGTCGGGCCGAGTCCGGCGGCCCGGAGCAGGGAGTCGCGCTCTTCCCGGAGCAGCGGCTCGCCCTTGTACCGCGTGGAGGTGGTGCGAGGATGCGGGGATGCGCGAGATCCATGAGCTGGTCGACGTCGATGATCCGGCCTGGCCGGTCCTCCTTGAGGAGCTGTCCGGTACCGGGGTTCCCGTCGAGGTGCTGCCCGCTGATGCCGAGGCAGGGCGCGCCGGCCTGCGGCAGCTGCAGGTCTCTGCCCGGTCGAACCTGGGCGGGATCGTGCTGAACTGCGGCGGGCTGCTCGTGGACAGCGGGTGGCTGCGGGTCTTCGGGAGTCCGGGCGCCCCCGGCGCCGGGGGACTGCCCGGCCTGGCCGAGGTCAACGCGATGCCCTCGGCCTTCGACCCCGCATGGCGGCCGGGGGCGGGCCTGGTGGTCGCGCACGATGTGCTGGGCGGAGTCTTCGCCCTCAACGGCGGCGATCCCGGTGCGGCCGGCCGGCCCGGCGAGCCGGGCGAGGTCGTCTACTTCGCCCCCGAGGCCCTCGGCTGGGAGGCCCTGGGCGCCGGCCACTCGGCCTGGCTGTCCTGGATCCTCGCCGGGGGACTGGCGGAGTTGTACGGGGACCTGCGGTGGGACGGCTGGCGCGGTGAGGTCTCCGCGCTGAACGGGAGGCAGGGGCTGTCGTTCTTTCCGCCGCTGTGGTCGGCCGAGGCCCGCCAGGACCTGCCGGCGACCAGCCGTCGCGCGGTGCCCATGGCGGAACTCCTGGGCCTCGGCCGCGACTCGTGCCTCCGGTTCCACGGCGCCGACCCGGGCTTCCTCGGCGCCGCATGAACCGGCCCACCTGTCCGCTTCGTCGCGTACGTACGCCTGTACGTACATGCATGCGTGCGTACGCACGTCTACAGGCCGGCACGGGCGAGGAGGGCTTCCGCCTGCTCTCGCGTGAGCCCGGGCGGAGCCGGCGCACGCGGAGGGCAGGTGTGGGTGTTCCGGCGGAAGGACAGGAACCAGTCGGCGACGGGGCTGTCCGTCGTCAGGGTGCCCACGATGCTGTCGCGCAGCGTGGCGGGAGTGTCCGAGCGGGCCGCGATCTCGTTCCGTACGAAGACGTCCGGGTCACCCGTGAGCAGGTCCCGCAGCTCGGCGGGCAGGTCCGGATGGCCGGCCACGGCCGTGCGCACCCAGGGATCCGGGTCGGCGGCCAGCTCCGCGGACGGACCGGCGTACCTGACGGCGACGGCACGGGTCTGTGGATCGGCGAGGAGAGCGGGCAGCAGGTCCGCCGGCGGCGAATACACCGAAGCGGCATCCCTGCGGACATCCGGATCGGAGTCCGTGAGCAGAGCCCGTCGCACCGGCTCGGGTACGTTCCGGCAGTGACTGACGACCGACGCCCGCACGCTCGGCTCCGGATCCTCGGCCAGTACCGCCAACAGCTCGGGCGGCAGATGCTCGTTCATCGCGAGGAACCAGCGCACGGACGGATCCCGATCGGCCGCCAGGCGTTCCAGCACTCCGGCCGGCTCGTCGGTGATGCTCGCCGCGACCGCAGCCCGGACCGGCGGCTCCGGACTGTCCGCGAAACGGGCCCTGTGCACGGCGGGCACGAAGCCGTTGGCGGCGAGGGTGCGGGCGGAGCCGAGCCTGATGATCTCCTCCATCAGCTCCGGAGTCAGGTCCTTGCGCAGAAGAGCCGCCGAGCGCCGGGCCTCCGGATGCCCGAGCAAACGCCACACGAGGTCGGCGGGCAGATCCTCTTGGACGGCAAGAGCCTTCAGTTCGGCATCCAGAGTCATGAACCACAGGCTAAGAGGTCGTTTTCGTCCGATGTTTCATCCCGGAATCGGGTGTTCTGCGGTTTTCTTCGGGTCGCGCCAGGAGATGGGGTTCTCGCCGGTGAGGCGGCGGGCCATGAGGTCGGTCATGGCGAGGTTCACCAAAGCTTCGGAGCGGGTGGGAAGGGTTTCGTAGTCGCGGGCCA